>CAYPZF010000022.1:0-1558 GCA_964415275.1 uncultured Oscillospiraceae bacterium
TTCTTTCCGAAGCGCCCGCAGGGTATCCGAGGTGTAGGCCTTTCCCCTGCGCCGCAATTCCAGGTCCAGCACCTGCGCCCTTTCCCCCAGGCTGTCCGCCATCAGGGCGGTCATGTCCCGTCTGTGGCCGGGGTCGGCGCTCTCGGGCGACAGCTCCTTATGCGGCGGCAGGCCGGCGGGGACAAACAGGAGCTTGTCCAGCTCCAGCGCCTCCATGGCCGCCCGGGCCGCCTCCCTGTGTCCCAAATGAGGCGGGTCAAACGTCCCGCCGTAGATACCGATTTTTAACGTATGATCTCCTCCCTGGAAAAGCGGTTATTTTCTGACCAGGACGATTTTGTCCTTTTTCTCCTTATTGTGACTTGGACGATAAAGCACAAATTTCGTTCCAATCACCTGCACCACGTCGGCCCGGACCCGTTTGGACAGGACCTCCGCCGCCGCCCGGGCGGTGAGCGTGGAGTTCTCCAGCACCCGGCACTTAATGAGCTCTCTGGCCTCCAGGGCATCGTCAATCTGCTTGATCAGGTTGTCACCCAGTCCGTCCTTGCCGATGTGGACGATGGTGTCGAGGGCATTTGCCAGGCCCCGAAGCTGGGCCCGCTGCTTACTGGTGAGCTCCATGTAAATAATTCTCCAATTCTTCCTTCAATTTTTGCAGGGCATGGCCGCGGTGGGAGACAGCGTTCTTCTCCTCCGGGGTGAGCTGGGCAAAGGTCTTTTTGAGGGGGGGGACAAAAAATATGGGGTCGTAGCCAAACCCGCCCTCCCCCCGGGAGGCATAGGCCAGGATGCCCTCACAGGCTCCCTCCGCCGTCACAACATCTCCGTTAGGGAAGGCGCAGCACACCGCCGACACAAACCGGCACTTGCGGTCGAGCTGGCCCTTCATGCAGTCCAGCAAAAGGCGGCAGCGGCCCCCGTCGTCCAGGTCCCCGCCTCCAAAACGGGCGGAGTAGACCCCGGGGCCGCCCTGCATGGCGTCCACACACAGGCCGGAATCGTCGGCCACGGCGGGCAGTCCGGTGGCCTCCATCACCGCCCTGGCCTTTAAAAGGGCGTTGTCCGCAAAAGTCTCTGCGGTCTCCTCCACCTCCACGTGGACGCCCAGATCGGACAGGAGCACCACCTCCGCGTCCAGCCCCGAGAGGATCTCTTGCAGCTCTGTCAGCTTCTTCTGATTTTGACTGGCCAGTACCATCCGGATCATAGAAACGCCTCCACATAACGCCCCGCGTCAAAGGGCTGGAGATCATCCAAGCCCTCGCCCAAACCCACAAACTTCACCGGTACGCCCAGATCCCTGGCGATGGCCACCACCACGCCGCCTTTGGCGGTGCCGTCCAGCTTGGTGAGCACGATGCCTGTGATGCCGGCCGCCTCCATAAATTGTTTGGCCTGGATGACGCCGTTCTGACCCGTGGTGGCGTCCAGCACCACCAGGGTCTCCCGGTATGCATCGGCATACTCCTTGTCAATGATCCGGTTGATCTTTCTCAGCTCTTCCATCAGGTTTTTCTTGTTGTGAAGCCGGCCGGCTGTGTCGCAGATGAGCACA
>CAYPZF010000022.1:1568-10298 GCA_964415275.1 uncultured Oscillospiraceae bacterium
ACAGTCGCTGGCCCTCTGGCGCGGCTGAACGGGTCTCCCGGGCCCACCCGGCCCCCTCCCGGTCAATGACACGGCCCAGCTTGGAGAGCTCGTTCATCAGGTTTTGCTTGTTGTGCAGCCGCCCGGCTGTGTCCACCAGCACCACATCCACACCGCGGGCCCGGGCGGCGTTCATGGCGTCAAACACCACGGCGGCGGGGTCTGCCCCCTCGCCGTGCTTCACCATGTCCAGACCGCTACGCGCGGCCCAGACTGTGAGCTGCTCGGCGGCGGCGGCCCGAAAGGTGTCGGCGGCGCACAGGAGGACCTTCTTCCCCTCCTCCTTGTAGCGGCGGCCCAGTTTGCCGATGGTGGTGGTCTTCCCCACACCGTTGACGCCGATGAAGAGCACCACCGAGGGCTTGGTGGAGAGGTCCAGTTCAGTGGGGCCCACATCCAGCATCTCACGCAGCACCGATTTTACACACGTCCGGGCCCCCTCCAGCTCTTTGATGCGCTCCTCCTTCACCCGGCGGCGCAAGGTCTCCACCACCGCCTGGGCGGTGTGCACCCCCATATCGGACAAGATCAGTGTCTCCTCCAGCTCCTCGTAAAACTCATCGTCCAGCTGGGAAAAAGCAGAAAAGATTCCAATCTTCTTAATTTTATCAAACAGACCCATTTGCAGCCGTTTCCTTTCCTCTGTCGTGGACACACACGTTCTCTATTGAAGGTTCAGTTCCCGCTCCGCGTCGTTCAGGTTGATGGTAAGCATGCGGCTCACGCCCTGCTCCTGCATGGTGACGCCATAGAGCACGTCGGCCTCTTCCATGGTGCCCCGCCGGTGGGTGATGATAATAAACTGGGTTTTATCGGTCATGGTCCGCAGGTATTGGATAAAACGCACCACGTTGGCGTCGTCCAGCGTGGCCTCGATCTCATCCATCACGCAGAAGGGGGTGGGCCGCACCTTGAGGATGGCGAAGTAGAGGGCAATGGCCACAAAGGCCTTCTCGCCCCCCGAGAGGAGGCTGAGTGTCTTGAGGGCCTTGCCCGGCGGCTGGACCTTAATTTCGATGCCGCAGTTTAAGATGTCCTCCTTGTCCTCCAGCTCCAGAGACGCCTTTCCGCCGCCAAAGAGGTCCAGGAAGGTCCCCCCGAAGGCGCGGTTGATCTGCTCAAACTCCCGGGCGAAAATAACCCGCATCTCACGGGTGATCTCCTCGATGATCCGCTCCAGCTCTCCTTTGGAGGTCTCCACGTCGTCCCGCTGGCTGGTGAGGTAGGTATACCGCTCGTTTACCCGCTGGAACTCGTCAATGGCGTCCAGGTTGATGTTGCCCAGACCGGAGATGCTCCGCTTCAGCTCCGCGATGCGGCGGGCCGCCCTGGCTATGCTCTCCAGCTCCACCCGCTGGGCCCTGGCCGCCTCGTGGGAGAGCTCATAGGTCTCCCACAGCCGGTCCAGGATCTGCGTTTCCTCCATAGCCGCCGCGGCCTTTTTCTGCTCCAGCACCGAGACCTCCCGCTCCATAGTCAGTAGCTCGGCGTTTTTCTCCCGGCTCTCCCGGTCTGCCCGGTTGCGCTTTGCCTCCAGCGCCAGCTTGTCCCGGTTGATGTTTTCAATGGCCGCGGCCGCCTGCTCCCGATCGGCGATCAGCGCCTCCAACGCCCGCTCGTGTTCCGCCACCTGGACGACGAGGGCCTTGTTCTGATCCTCATACCCGGTAATCAGCCCCTCCTGCTGGCTCTGGTCCCCGACGATGTCCCGCCGCAGCGCCTCCAGCGCCTCCAGCGCCTGCGCCTGGGTGGCGCCCTCCGCCTCCAGGGCGGCGCGCTCCACGCGGAGCTGGGAGATGGCCTGGGCAAGCTCCTCCTGAGAGTCCCGCAGGGTCTGCCGGCCCTCGCGCTTGCCCTCCGCCTCCGCCAGCAGGGCGGCGGCGGAGCCCTCCAATGCCTCAATGCGGCGGCGGGCGGCGGCTGTCTCCCCCTCCACCTGAATGGTACGCGCCTCCAGACCGGACAGCCGCTGCCTCAGCTCCGCGATGCGGTCCGTCACCTCGGCAATCTGCGTCTCCTGGCTCTCCAGCCGCCCGGACAGGGTGAGCAGGGTATCCTCAGCCTCCCGCCGCTGGCCCTGGGCGGTCTCCAGCTCATAGGCGGCGGCGGCAGCCTCCCGCCGGGCCTCCTCCATCGCCTGGGCGGCGGCCTCCAGACTGGCGTTCAGGCCCTCCGCCTGGGCGCGCAGCCGCTCCAGCTCGTTGGCGCGGGAGAGAATCCCCGCCGACCGGCTGGCCGAGCCGCCGGTCATGGAGCCGCCGGGGTTCACCACCTGGCCGTCCAGCGTGACGATACGGAACCGGTGGCCCCGCCGCCTGGCCATGGCCACAGCCTGGTCCAGATCCTCGGCCACTACAGTCCGGCCCAGCAGGCTGGCGAACACGGCGGCATACCGCCCGTCGTATTCCACCAGCTGGGAGGCGATGCCCACAAACCCGGCCTCCCGCTCCAGCCCCTGCTCCCGCAGCTCATTGGGGCGGATGGAGGTAAGGGGCAGGAAGGTGCCCCGCCCCCCGTCCCGGCGCTTGAGGTACTGAATGGCCGCCTTGCCGGCGTCCTCATCGGTCACCACCAAATGCTGCATGGCGCCGCCAAGGGCAATCTCCACCGCCACGGCGTACCGGTCCGGCACTCGCACAAGGCCGGCCACAGGGCCGTGAATGCCGGGCAGAGCCCCGCGCGCCGCCTCCCCCATGACCAGCTTGACCGCCTTGGAATAGCCCTCGTAGAGCTTCTCCATCTCGGTCAGCATATGGATGCGGGCACTGAGCGCGCCCTCCTCCATCTGGAGGGCCATGTGCGCGTCCCCGGCGTCCTTGGCTCTCTTCTGGCGGGACTGAAGCCGCATGGCGTATCCGCTCAGGATGTTTTCCAGCTTGCCCCGCTCCTCTTCCGCCTTGGCGAACGCCTGGGCGGTCTGGTCCCGGAGGCTGTTCAGCTCGCCCAGCCGCGCTTCGGCGGTATGCAGGGCCCGCCGGCCGCTCTCATCCTGATCCATCAGCTCCTGGGCGGAGGCGGCCAGCGCGGAGAGCAGCTGTCTTGCCTCTCCGGCGGAATCGGACTCCAGGGCCGCCCGCTCCCGCAGCCGCTCCAGCTCTCCCCCCAGAACACTGGCGGAAGCCTCCGCCTCCATTCGGTCCGCCTCCCGGGCGGCAATGTTCACCTCACAAGCGGCGATCTTGGCGGAGAGCTCCTCCAGCCGAGCCTGCCGGGCGGCCGTCTGTTCGCCAATGGAATCCGCCCGGCCGGACTGCGACGCGATCTCCTGCCGGAGGCGCGCAGCGTTCTCCGCGTTGTGCTCCATCTGGCTTTTCAGCAAAGAAATGGTGTTTTTCCGCTCGTTGGCGTCCGCCTCCAGGGAGGCGCTTTGCAGTCTGGCCCGGTCGGCCTCCAGATCACACGCCCGCATCTGGCCCCCGTAGTCCTCGGCGGCGGCGTACAGGGCCTCCAGCGCTTTGTTGGCCTCGTCCCGCTGGCGGACCGCCTGCTCAAAATCGGCGTGCACCTTGACACTGTTGATTCTGATTTTTTCCAGCTGCTCTATCCACAGGGAGATCTCCAGCACCCGGAGCTCGTCCCGCAGTCGGAGAAATCTCTTGGCCTTCTCCGACTGGACCCGCAGCGGCTCCACCTGGAGCTCCAGCTCGCTGATTTTATCTCCAATTCGCACCAGGTTCTCCTCGGTGCGTGCCAGCTTGCGCTCGGCCTCCTCTTTCCGGTGGCGGAAGCGGGAGATGCCGGCCGCCTCCTCAAATACCTCACGGCGGTCAGTGCTCCTGACCGACAATATCTCATCAATCTTCCCCTGGCCGATGATGGAATACCCCTCCCGGCCCAGGCCGGTGTCCATAAAGAGGGCGTTCACATCCTTGAGGCGCACCGAGGAGCGGTTTATGTAGTATTCGCTTTCCCCCGAGCGGTACTACCGCCGGGTCACCATAACCTCGCTCTCATCCATGGGGAAAAAGCGTTCGCTGTTGTCCAGCACCAGAGAGACCTCGGCGAAGCCCTGCTGCTTACGCTTGGCGGTGCCGCCGAAAATCACGTCCTCCATCTTGCCGCCCCGGAGGGCCCGGGTAGATTGTTCCCCCATCACCCAGCGGATGGCATCGGAAATATTCGATTTTCCACTGCCGTTGGGTCCTACAATGGCGGTGATATCCTTGTCAAAGGTGAGGGAGGTTTTGTCGGGGAACGACTTAAATCCCTGTATTTCCAGCGCCTTCAGATACAAACAGCACACCTCTTCGTTCTGATCTGGCACGTGAACGCCGCCCCGCCGCCAAAGCGCGAGGCGTAAAACGGCTCCGTTCACGCACGTAACTTAAGACAATACATGATTATACCAAACATGCCCTCCCTTTGCAATAAAAACAAAGCGAATCGGACCGCCTTCCCTCCGTCTAAAACCGACAAAAGGGGCGCGGGAAACTCTTGCTCCGTTCCCCCGCCCCTGTTACAGCCCCGGCCCGGTGCCTATGTCTCCCGGTCGGTCTGCCTTATCTGTTTGAGGTTGCCGATTTTCTCACTGCGGCGGTCCAGCTCCGCCAGCACCGTGGCCAGAGGGATCTCCTGCCGGACCAGCAGCACCATCAGGTGGTAAATCAGGTCGGAGACCTCCCCCACCGTATCCGCCTGGACGCCGTTCTTGGCGGCGATGACGGTCTCCGTACACTCCTCGCCCACCTTTTTCAAAATCTTATCCAGACCCTGGTCCAGGAGATAGCAGGTGTAAGAGCCCTCCCGCGGGTTCTCTTTTCGGTCCCGCACCACACTGTACAGCCTTTGTAGCGTATCACTCATGCCCGGTATCCTCCAGTATGACATTGAAAAAGCAGCTTCTGCGGCCCGTGTGACAGGTGGGCCCGTCCGGCTTGCAGAGGTAGAGCAGCGTGTCCGTGTCGCAGTCGGTCAGCACCCGCTTTACATGGAGAACGTGCCCGGAGGTCTCCCCCTTGTTCCACAGTCTTTTTCGGCTGCGGCTCCAAAACCAGGCGGTCTTGGTCCGGAGCGTCAGGTCCAGCGCCTCCCGGTTGGTAAAGCCCAGCATCAGAACCTCCAGGGTGTCCACGTCCTGGATGATCAGCGGAATCAAATCGGAGGTTTGAAAGAGCAAATCAAGTTCCATGGCGCCTCACCGCACCGGAATCTGCTTCGCCCTCAGGAACGCCTTCACCTGGGGCACCGTGAGCTCCCTGAAATGGAAGATGGAGGCGGCCAGGGCGGCGGCGCAGCCGGTCTCCTCAAAGACCGAAGCGAAGTGGTCCAGACTTCCGCACCCCCCCGAGGCGATGACCGGGACGCCCACCGCCTGGGTCACCGCCCGGGTTACCTCCAAGTCATAGCCCGCCCGGGTGCCGTCGGCGTCCATGGAGGTGAGCAGAATCTCGCCCGCCCCCAGGCGCGCCCCCTTTACGGCCCAGGCCACCACGTCCAGCCCGGTGGGCACCCGGCCGCCGTTGGCCATCACCTCATAGCCGCTGTCTCCCCGGCTCCGGGCGTCAATGGCCAGCACCACACACGCGGCGCCAAAGCGCTCCGCCGCCTCGGAGAGGAGGGTGGGGTCCACCACCGCGGCGGAGTTCACCGATATTTTCTTCGCCCCCGCTCCCAGCAGAAGCTCAAAGTCCTCCAGGGACCGGATGCCGCCACCCACCGTCAGGGGGACGGAGATCTGGCTGGCGGTGCGCTCCACCACCTCGGCCACTGTCTTCCGGCCCTCCCGGGTGGCGGTAATGTCCAGAAAGACAAGCTCGTCCGCCCCCTGGTCAGAGTAATATCTGGCCAGCTCCACCGGGTCGCCCGCGTCCCGGATGTCCTCAAAATTGACGCCCTTGACCACCCGGCCGTCCCGGACATCCAGACAGGGAATGATACGTTTTACTAACATTGGGGGCCCGCCTCCTTTATAGCCTGTGCCAAATCCAGTGTCCCGGCGTAATAGGCCTTTCCGACAATCGCGCCGTAAAGTCCCATGTCCCGGAGCCGTTTTATATCGTCCAGCGTGGTCACGCCGCCTGAAGCCACAATATTGCAGGAAACCGCCTTTTGGAGCGCCGCCAGCTGGTCAAAAGAGGGGCCGGAGAGCATTCCGTCGCTGGCAATGTCCGTATAGATGATTGTGCGCACTCCCTTTGCCTCGGCTTGCCGGGCCAGGTCCAAACAGGCCAGGCCGGAGTCCTCCTCCCAGCCGGCGGTGCGCACGTTGCCGTTGAGGCAGTCGATGCCCACCGCCACTTTGTCCCCGTAGTGCTCCACGGCATAGTCCACCAGCTCCGGCCTGCTCACCGCGGCGGAGCCGATGACCACCCGGGCGGCTCCGGCCTCCAGGGCGGTGATGACGTCGGGCTCGGTCTTGATGCCGCCGCCCACCTCCACCTGGAGGCCGGATTGGGTAATCACCTCGTAGAGAAAGGGAAAATTTTTGCGCACGCCGTCCCGGGCGCCGTCCAGATCCACCATATGGACCCACCTGGCCCCGGCCTTTGCAAAGGCCCTGGCCGTCTCCAGGGCGCTGTTTGCCACCTGGTGGACGGTGTCAAAGGCCCCTTTTCTCAGACGGACGCACCGTCCGTCCTTCATATCAATGGCAGGCAAAAGAATCATCGGCTCCACTCCCCCAAACTTCCGACGCCATAATTCACAATGGCTGTCAGGCCCTATTCCTTTACAGCGTTCCCTTGGTGGAGGGTACACCGCCCCCCTCCGCCCGCACCGCGTCCCGCAGGGCCATGCCCAGGGATTTAAACAGTCCCTCGGTGATATGGTGGGCATTTCTGCCGTAAAGGGCTTTCTGGTGGAGGGTGATGCCGCCGTGCACCGACAGGGCGCGCATGAACTCCTCGGTGAGGCAGGTGTCATAAGTCCCCGCCATGGGCTGGGGCATCTCGGCGTCAAAGACCAGAAAAGGCCTGCCGGACAGGTCCAAGGCGGTGAAGCAGAGGGCCTCGTCCATGGGCACATAGGCCGAGCCGAACCGGCAGATACCGCGCTTGGACCCCAGGGCCTGCGTCAGGGCCTGGCCCATCACGATGCCCGTATCCTCCACCGTGTGGTGCCCGTCCACCTGAAGGTCCCCCCTGACGGTCAAGGTCAGGCCAAACCCGCTGTAAAAAGCAAGGGCGGTGAGCATGTGGTCAAAAAACCCGATGCCGGTGTCCACCTGGACCGCTCCGCCGTCCAGGTCCAGGGCGGCTTGTATCCTGGTCTCCTTTGTTTCCCGGGAAATGTTGGCGTTCCGTGCCATGGAATCCCTCCTGTTCAATCCGTATCTGCCTGGGCCTGGCCCCGCGCTACTCAAACCGCACACGGACGGCGTTGGCGTGGGCGGTGAGTGTTTCGCTCTCCGCCAACGTGACAAGTTCCCCCTGAACCAAGGCCAGGTGCTCCCGCCGGTACTCGATGACGCTCATGGTCTTTAGGAAGCTCTCCACCGACAGGGGGGAGAAAAACCGGGCGGTGCCCGAGGTGGGCAGAACATGATTGGGGCCGGCCAGATAGTCCCCCAGCGGCTCAGGGGACCACGGCCCCAGAAAGACCGCCCCGGCATTGCGGATGCCGGGCAACAGGGCCCGGGGGTCCTCCGTCATAATCTCCAGGTGCTCGGGGGCCGCCTCGTTGGCCAGCTCCACCGCCTGGGCCAGGTCACGGCAGACAATGGCACAGCCGAAGTTCCGCAGCGATTCCGCGACAATCTCCGCCCGGTCCAGGCGGCCGGCCTGCCGCTCTGTCTCCAGGCCCACCGCTTGGGCCAGGGCCGGACTGGTGGTGAGCAGGATGGCGGACGCCATCCTGTCGTGCTCCGCCTGACTCAGCAGGTCGGCGGCCACAAACCGGGGATCCGCGCGCTCGTCGGCAATCACCAGGATCTCAGAGGGTCCGGCCACCATGTCGATGTCAACAGCACCGTATGCCATGCGCTTGGCGGCGGCCACAAAGGCATTGCCCGGCCCCACCAGCTTATCCACCCGGGGGATAAACCCGGCGCCGTAGGTGAGCGCCGCCACCGCCTGGGCACCGCCCACGGCGATGCAGCGGTCCACCCCGGCAATCTTAGCCGCCGCCAGAACAGCGTCGCTTAAATGCTCTGTGGGGGGCGTCACCATCACAATCTCCTCCACCCCCGCCACCTTGGCGGGAATGGCGTTCATAAGGACCGAGGACGGGTATGCCGCCGTCCCGCCGGGGACATAGATGCCCACCCGGGAGAGGCCCCGGACCACCCGGCCCACCAGGCCGCCGTCGGGAGAGGCCCACTCCGCGGTCCTCACCAGCAGTCTTTCATTGTAGTGCCTGATGTTGGCCGCCGCGCGCTCCAGCGCGGCAATCAGCGCCGGAGGACAGGCGTCATACGCTGCGTCCAACCGCGCCCTGTCCAGCTCATAGGGCGCCACACCGTCAAAGCGGCGCGCGTATTCCTCCACCGCCGCAAAGCCCCTCTGCTTTACATCATTCATAATGGCGGAGACAGCGGCCTCAATGTCCGCCCCGGCCGCGGAGGCCCGGGCCCGCATGGCGGCAAGCGCCTCCCGCTCCGCCCGGCCGTCGGCGGTTACAATCTGAATCAACGCCGTGCCTCCAATCCCTGCTGGCTCTTCAGAATAAAGTCCAGCATCTCGTCCCGCTTCAGCTTCTTGGCGGCGATGGCCGCCAGCACCGAGGCCGCGGAGATGCCGCTGGTGTCGTGCGTAT
>CAYPZF010000023.1:0-10223 GCA_964415275.1 uncultured Oscillospiraceae bacterium
AATGCGCTCCACGGACTTGGAGTTTGGGCGCGGCGTCGCCCGCCGGTTCATTGACATGTTCACACTGATGCTCCTGCTCTTCGCCGCGATGGACGGGGTGGTGAGCGAGCGGGAGGCCGCCTTTATCAGCCAGTGCGTAAGGGGCCTGAACGCGCTGTGCGACCGGGACGGGCTGCCCGGCGGCAAGACCCCGCTGGACGTGCGGGACTTCGTCACCCCATCTCCCGGCGTGTCCCCCGGGCCGAATATACCCCAGCCCCCCGCCGGCCGAGCCGGGGACGGGGACACCGCCGACGCCACCAACGCCGCCGACGCCGCGCTGGAGCCGGAGCCCGTCCCCTCCCTGGAGGCGCTTTTGGCCGAGCTGGACGAGCTGTGCGGCCTGGAACAGGTCAAGGCCGACGTGAAGAGCCTCATCAACCTGGTCAAGGTGCGGGCGCTCCGGGAGGAAAACGGATTGCCGGTCCCTCCCATGAGCCTCCACCTGGTCTTCATGGGCAATCCCGGCTCCGGCAAAACCACCGTGGCCCGCCTGCTGGCAAAGATTTACCACGCCATCGGCGTGCTCTCCAAGGGCCATCTGATTGAAGTGGACCGCTCCGGCCTGGTGGCCGGCTTCGTGGGGCAAACCGCCCTCAAGACAAGCGAGGTCATCCAGAAGGCCCTGGGCGGCGTCCTCTTCATCGACGAGGCCTACGCCCTGGCCAACCAGGACTCCCCCAACGACTTCGGCCGCGAGGCCATCGAGATCCTGCTCAAGGGCATGGAGGACCACCGAAAGGACCTCATCGTCATCGTGGCGGGGTACACCGAGCTCATGGGCCGGTTCATCCACTCCAACCCGGGCCTGGAGAGCCGATTTAACAAATACTTCTACTTTGAGGATTACACGGGGCCCCAGCTCATGGAGATTTTCACGTCCATGTGCAGGAAAAACGGGTACACCCTGGACGAAGAGACCGAGCGCTTTGCCGCCGAGGGCTTTCAGCTCCTCTACGATGAGCGGGATGAGAACTTCGGCAACGCACGGGATGTCCGCAACATCTTCGAGCGCGCCCTCTCCCGCCAGGCCAACCGGGTGGCCGCCATGGAGCGCCCGGACAGGGCCGCCCTCATGGCCCTCACCGTCTCCGACCTGCGGGGAGACGGTGAGGACGGCCCCGCGGACGGCGGCACAGCTCCCCCCGGGGGTCAGAGCCCCCCGTAGAAGGCGCAGAAGGCCTCCGCCATCCACCGGTGCCCCTCCTCCGTGGGGTGGACGCCGTCGGGAAAATACCGCGCCTCGGTCCGCCCCCGGAACACCGTCCAGAAGTCGCACACCGGCACGCCGTCCCCGGCGCCGCCGCGCTTCAGCCACGCCGTGTACTGCTCCAGCTCCGCCAGCGCGTGGGAAAAGTCCGTCAGCGGGCCCCACGCCCGGCGGGCCGCCGGCGGGACCAGGGGAATGGCCGTCCCCACCAGAGGGGCAATCCCATGGCCGCGGGCCAGGGCCGCCATGCGGGCCATCTGCGCCCGGGCCCCGTCCGCCGTGCCCGCGGTAAACACATCGTTGCAGCCCCCCATGAGGAAAACCGCGTCCGGCTTCCAGGCCAGCACATCCGAGTCAAACCGGGCGTACATCCCATAGGTGGTGTCACCGTTGACACCCCGGTTGACGGCCTCAATGCCCAGCCGGGCGGAGGCCAGTGAAACCCAGGACAGCTTACGCCGCACGCCGTACCCATAGATCAGGCTGTCCCCCAGAAAGACCACCCTCACACCGGACCCCCCACCCGGGGGCCTCCGGAGCGCGAACGGCCGCGGCCGCTGCTGCGGCAGGAAAAAAGCGCCATGGTCACCCTCCCCCTCTTGTTGCTCTGTTTTTCCTCTCCACTATATCACCGCGGGTCTGTCCGCGCAAGAACATCGAGGTGTCACGCCATGAGAGACCTCCCCATCGCCGCCCTGGACATCGGCGGCACCACCTTAAAGGCCGCCCTCCCCCAAGCGGGCGGCCCCATGCGCCGGGTGGAGGCCCCCACCCGCGCGGCGGAGGGCGCCGACCGCGTGCTGGAGCGGGCCGCCGACCTGCTCCGCTCCCTCGCCCCCTTTGCCGCCCTCGGCGTAAGCACCGCGGGGATGGTGGACCCCATCAGCGGCATCATGGGCTACGCCAACGACAACATCCCGGGCTATACCGGCACCGACGTCAAGGGCTTCTTTGCCCGCCGCTTCGGCGTCCCCACGGCGGTGGTCAACGACGCCAACGCCGCCGCGCTGGGAGAGGGCGCCCTGGGCGCCGCCGCAGACTGCCCCGACTTTCTCTGCGTGGTTTACGGCACGGGAGTCGGCGCCGGTCTGGTGCTGGACGGCGCGCTCCGCCTGGGTGCCGGCGGCGCCGCCGGGGAAGCGGGCGCCCTGATCGTCCACCCGGAGGACATCGTGCCGGGGGACCCCTTTTCCGGCTGCTATGAGCGGTACGCCTCGGCCTCGGCCCTGGTGGCGGCGGCCCGTGCCATGGACCCCTCCATCCGGGACGGCCGCGCCGTCTTCGCCCGGCTGGAGGAGCCGCCTGTGGCCGCCCTGGTGGACCGCTGGCTGGACGAGGTGGCCCACGGTCTGTGCTCCCTCATCCACCTGCTCCAGCCCCGGCGCGTGGTGCTGGGCGGCGGAATCATGGAGCAACCCTACGCCGTGGAGGGCGCCCGCCGCCGGGTCCTGGCCCGCCTCATTCCCGTCTTTCGCCCGGTCTCCATCGTGGGCGCCCGGCTCGGCAATATGGCGGCCCTGTACGGCGCAGCCCGGCTGGCCGGAGACCTCCTGGCGCCATGATCCAAACAATTTGTTTGGCGGCCAAATAGTTTGTTGACACGGTCCTTCCCCATGTGCTACTATGACCTCAGACAGCACAAAAAACGGCTTGTATGCTGAATGATATAGGAGGGATCTCATGATGGATTTGGACGCGATTAAAGCGGCGGCCGGGGCATATGAGGCCGACATGGTCCGCTTTTTGCGGGCGCTGGTGGCCATCCCCGGCGAGAGCGCCGGAGAGCGTGCCCGCGCGGCGCGCATCCGGGAGGAGATGGAGCGCCTGGGCTTTGACCGGGTGGAGATTGACCCCCAAGGCAACGTTCTGGGCTACATGGGCTCCGGCGCCGCCCTCATCGCCTATGACGCCCACATCGACACGGTGGGCATCGGCAACCGGGACAACTGGTCCTTCGACCCCTATGAGGGGTTTGAAACCGACAGTGAGGTCGGGGGCCGGGGCGCCTCAGACCAGCTGGGCGGCCTTGTCTCCGCCGTCTACGGCGCCAAGGTCATGAAGGATTTGGGGCTGCTGGACGACAGGTACCAGGTCCTGGTGGTCGGCTCCGTCCAGGAGGAGGACTGCGACGGCCTCTGCTGGCAGTACATCATCCGTGAGGGCAAGATACGGCCTGCCTTTGTGGTGTCTACCGAGCCCACCGACGGCGGCATCTACCGGGGCCAGCGGGGCCGCATGGAGATTCGTGTCGATGTCAAGGGCGTCTCCTGCCACGGCTCCGCGCCGGAGCGGGGGGACAACGCCATTTACAAGATGGCGGATATCCTCCGGGATGTGCGCGCCCTCAATGAAAACGACGCCGGGGAGCGCACCGGGATTAAGGGCCTCGTGAAAATGCTCAGCGAGGCGTACAATCCCTCGTACCGGGAGGCCAACTTCCTGGGCCGCGGCACCGTCACCTGCTCCGAGATCTTCTTTACCTCCCCCTCCCGCTGTGCCGTGGCCGACTCCTGCTCCGCCTCCCTGGATCGCCGCATGACCGCCGGTGAGACCTGGGAGAGCTGCCTGCAGGAAATCCGCGACCTGCCCGCCTGTAAAAAGTACGGGGACGACGTCACGGTCTCCATGTACCAGTACGACCAGCCCTCCTGGACCGGCTGCGTCTACCCCATCGAGTGCTATTTCCCCACCTGGGTCATCCCCGAGGACCACCCGGTGACGCAGGCCATGGAGGCGGCCTATCAGGGCCTCTACGGCACAAGCCGGGTGGGCGCCGCCGAGACGCTGGCGGACCGCCGCGCCCGGCCCCTCACCGACAAGTGGACCTTCTCCACCAACGGTGTCGCCATTATGGGCCGCAACGGCATCCCCTGCATCGGCTTTGGCCCCGGCGCGGAGGCTCAGGCCCACGCCCCCAACGAGAAGACCTGGAAGCAGGACCTAGTGGTCTGCGCCGCGGTCTATGCCGCCCTGCCCGGCTGCTATCTTGGCTGACCTCCCCCGCGCGCCTGCCTCCTGTACCGTCCCGCCTGTTCCTGATTGCGGAAATGCCGAAGAAATGAGGAGATTGTTATGGAATCGAATCTGCAGCCCTATCTTGACGCGCTGGATGCCCTGACCTTTGGGGATATGTACGGCAGCGACTTCTTCCTCACCTGGGAGAAAACCGACGAGGAACTGGCCGCCGTCTTTGCCGTGGCCGACGCGCTGCGCAATCTGCGTGAGCGCAACCTCTCCACCAAAATATTCGACTCCGGCCTGGGTGTCTCCCTGTTCCGGGACAACTCCACCCGCACCCGCTTCTCCTTCTCCTCGGCCTGCAACCTGCTTGGACTGGGGGTCCAGGACCTGGACGAGGGCAAAAGCCAGATCTCCCACGGGGAGACAGTCCGGGAGACCGCCAACATGATCTCCTTTATGGCCGACGTCATCGGCATCCGGGACGACATGTACATCGGCAAAGGCAACGCCTATATGCGCGAGGTGGCGGACGCCGTCGCCCAGGGGCACCGGGACGGGGTGCTGGAGCAGAGACCGGCCCTGGTCAACCTGCAGTGCGACATCGACCACCCCACCCAGTGCATGGCCGACATGCTCCACATCATCCACACCTTTGGCGGCGTGGAGCGCCTGAAGGGCAAGAAGGTGGCCATGACCTGGGCCTACTCCCCCAGCTACGGCAAGCCGCTCTCCGTCCCCCAGGGCGTCATCGGGCTCATGACCCGCTTCGGCATGGACGTGGTGCTGGCCCACCCCGACGGCTATGAGGTCATGCCCGAGGTGGAGGCGGTGGCCGAAAGAAACGCCGCCGCGGCCGGCGGCT
The DNA here is from genome assembly GCA_964415275.1 of uncultured Oscillospiraceae bacterium. Classification (GTDB taxonomy): domain Bacteria; phylum Bacillota; class Clostridia; order Oscillospirales; family Oscillospiraceae; genus JAEWRY01. Next base: position 5,073 of record CAYPZF010000023.1, read on the forward strand.
CCTTCACCAAGTGCGCCTCCATGGCCGAGGCGTTTCAGGACGCCGACATTGTCTACCCCAAGAGCTGGGCCCCCTTTGCCGCCATGGAGCGGCGCACCGACCTGTACGCCGCCGGAGACGACGCGGGCATCCAGGTCCTGGAGCGGGAGCTGCTCGCTCAAAACGCCCGGCACAAGGACTGGTGCTGCACCGAGGAGCGGATGGAGACGACACGGGGCGGCAAGGCCCTCTACCTCCACTGCCTGCCCGCCGACATCTCCGGCGTCTCCTGCGCCGAGGGAGAGGTGGCCGCCTCGGTCTTCGACCGGTACCGCACGCCCCTCTATAAGCAGGCCTCCTTCAAGCCCTATGTCATCGCCGCCATGATCTTTCTTGCCAAGGTGCGCCACCCCCGGGCCATGCTCCAGGCGCTGGAGGCCCGCGGCGCGCCCCGCCAGCTCCAGGTATAAGGGGGAGGCGGCGGCGTGGGAAAGCGGATTGTCATCGCCTTGGGCGGCAACGCCCTGGGAAACACCTTGTTCGAGCAGGCGCAGGCGGTCAGGGAGGCCGCCCGCGCCATTGCCGACCTCATCGACGCCGGCCATGAGGTGGTCATCTCCCATGGAAACGGCCCCCAGGTGGGCATGATCAGCGCCGCCATGACCGCCCTCTCCCTGGCGCACCCCGAGCACCCCGCCGCCCCCATGCCGGTGTGCTCCGCCATGAGCCAGGGGTACATCGGCTACGACCTGCAAAACGCCCTGCGGGAAGAGCTGCGGGACCGGGGGCTGGAGCAGCCGGTCGCCACCATCCTGACCCAGGTGGAGGTCGACCCGGCCGACCCCGCCTTTCAACACCCCACCAAGCCCATCGGGGCCTTTATGACCGAGGCCGAGGCGGACGAGGCGCGCCGCCAGGGCAGCGCGGTGATGGAGGACGCGGGGCGGGGCTGGCGCCGGTGCGTGGCCTCTCCAAAGCCGGTCTCCATCATCGAGCTGGAGACCATCCGTGCCCTGCTGAACGCCGGGCAGGTCGTTGTGGCCTGCGGCGGTGGGGGCATCCCGGTCATCCGGGAGGGCAACGGCCTGCGCGGCGTCGGCGCTGTCATTGACAAGGACTTCTCCAGCGGCCTGCTGGCCCATCAGCTGGACGCCGACCTTCTGGTCATCCTCACCGCGGTGGAGCGGGTGGCCATCCACTTCGGCAAGCCAAACCAACGCTGGCTGGACACCATCACGCCGGAGGAGGCCAGACGCTACATAGCCGAGGGCCATTTCGCCCCCGGCTCCATGCTGCCCAAGGTGGAGGCCGCCGTGGCGTTCGCCGCCCGCAAGCCGGGCCGCGCCGCCCTCATCACCCTGCTTCAAAAGGCGTTGGACGGCATCACCGGCAAGACCGGCACCGCCATACGTCAATCAACACCCTGAAAAGCGCCCTGCCATACCGGTCGGGCGCTTTTCCCGCTTGCGCCCCCCTTTGCCCTTGGAGTAAAATGAATTTGGAAAGGAGTGACCGACCATGCTGCTGATTGGAAATGGCCGCCTTGTGACCCGGGACCCCTCCAACCCCTTCCTTGAGGACGGCTGCGTCGCCATCCGGGACGGGCTGATTGAGGCCGTGGGCGCGACCGCGGCCCTCAAGGCCGCCTATCCCGCCGCCCAGTGGATCAACGCGGACGGCGGCGTCATTATGCCCGGCCTCATCAACGCCCACAACCACATCTACTCCGCCTTTGCCCGCGGCCTCGGCGTAAGGGGCTACCACCCCCAGAGCTTTTTGGATATCCTGGACGGGCTGTGGTGGACCCTGGACCGGCGCCTGACCCTGGAGGACATCCGCGCCAGCGCCGACGCCACCTTTATTGACTGCATTGAAAACGGCGTCACCGCCTCCTTCGACCACCACGCCGGTTACGGTGCCGTGGAGGGCTCCCTGTTCCAGATCGCGGAGAGCGCCCGCGCCTATGGGGTGCGCTCCCTGCTCTGCTACGAGGTCAGCGACCGGGACGGCCCGGAAACAATGCGCGCCGCGGTCCGGGAAAACGTAGCCTTCATCCGCTGGGCGCAGGCCCAGGGCGGCGACCAGGTCCAGGGCATGATGGGCATGCACGCCCCCTTCACCCTCTCAGACGCCACGCTGGACCACTGTATGTCCGAAAAGCCGGCGGAGGCCGGCTGCCACATCCATGTGGCCGAGGGCATCTCCGATGTGCACGACAGCCTCCGGGACCACGGCAAGCGGCCCGTTTTCCGCCTCTACGACTTCGGCGTCCTGGGTGAAAAGAGCATCTGCGGCCACTGCACCCACATCTCGGCCGCCGAGATGGACCTGCTGCGGGAGACCGGCACCATGGTGGCCCACAATCCGGAGAGCAATATGGGCAACGCCGTTGGCTGCCCCCCCGCCATGGAGATGTTCCGCAGGGGCATCCTCATCGGCCTGGGCACCGACGGCTACACCAACGACATGCTGGAGAGCTATAAGGTGGGCAACCTCCTCCACAAGCATCACCTGTGCGACCCCAACGCGGCCTGGGTGGAGCTGCCCTCCATGCTCTTTGAGCACAACCGGGCCATGGCCGCCCGGTACTTCTCCCGGCCCGTCGGCATTTTGGCGCCCGGCGCCCACGCCGACGTCATTGTCACCGACTACATCCCCCTGACCCCCATGACGGAGGACAACATCAACAGCCATGTGCTGTTCGGCATGAACGGCCGCAGCGTGGTGACCACGGTCATCGGCGGCGAGGTCAAAATGATCAACCGGATCCTCATCGGCGTGGGTAAGGCCCGGGTGCTGGCCCACTGCCGCGAGCGCGCCGCAGCCCTGTGGACCCGCATCAACCAGGAACGATAAAGGGAGGCTCATGTTATGTCTGACCGTATGCGTCCCATCCCGTTCGCCCGGCTCATGGACTGGGCCCTCTCCGAATACGAGACCCGGGGCAGTCTCTTCGGCGTCCACACCCTTTACCGCCACCGGGGGGACAAGGCGCTCTCCCTGTTCGGTGAGCGGCTGGAGACCCCCGTGGGCCCCGCCGCGGGCCCTCACACCCAGCTGGCCCAAAACATCATCGCCGCCTACGCCGCCGGAGCGCGCTTCTTTGAGCTCAAGACGGTCCAGATCATCGACGGAGAGGATCTGCCCGTCTCCAAGCCCTGTATTCTGGCCGCCGCCGAGGGGTATAACGTGGAGTGGTCCACCGAGCTGCGGGTGGAAGAGGCCTTTGACGAGTATGTCAAGGCCTGGTACGCCCTCAAGCTGCTCAGCCGGGCCCTCGGCCTGGGCGCGCCCGACGGCTTTGTGTTCAATATGAGCGTGGGGTATGACCTGGCGGGCATCCAATCTGAGAAAATCGACCGCTTCATCGAGGGGCTGGGGGACGCGGGACAGACCCCCATCTGGGCGGAATGCGCCGCCTGGGCCCGGGCCCACCTCTCCCGCCTGCCCGGGGCGGACCAGGCCTTTCTGGACGGCATCTCCCCCCGCGTCTGCCGCTCCATCACCCTCTCCACCCTCCACGGCTGCCCGCCCGATGAGATTGAGCGCATCGCCGTCTACCTCATCACCCAGAAGGGGCTCCACACCTATGTAAAGTGCAACCCCACCCTTTTGGGGTACGCCTTCGCCCGGGAAACCCTGGACAGCATGGGCTACGACGAGCTGGTGTTTGACGCCCACCATTTCGAGAACGACCTCCAATACGCCGACGCGGTCCCCATGTTCAACCGGCTGATGGCCCTGGCCAGGACCCATCACCTGGCCTTCGGCGTCAAGCTCTCCAACACCTTCCCCGTCACCATCGCCGCCGGGGAGCTCCCCGGGGAAGAGATGTACATGAGCGGGAAAAGCCTGTATCCCCTCACCGCCGCCCTGGCCGCCAGGCTCTCCCGCTCCTTTGGCGGCGCGCTGCCCGTCTCCTACTCCGGCGGCGCCGACGCCTTCCATGTCGGGCCCCTCTTTTCCGCCGGCATTTGGCCCATTACGGTGGCCACCACCCTGTTAAAGCCGGGCGGCTACAGCCGCCTGCACCAGCTGGCCTCCACTCTGGCCGCCGCGCCCTATTCCCCCTTCTCCGGTGTGGACGCGGACCGGCTGGCCGCCCTGGCCCAGGCCGCAAAGACCGACCCACGCCATATGCGGCCCGTCAAGTCCGCGCCGCGTACCAGGGCCCCCGGCCCGCCGCCTCTGACCGACTGCTTCCTGGCCGGCTGCGAATCCGGCTGTCCCATCGGCCAGGACATCCCCGCCTATCTGCATCTGGTGGGCGAGGGCCGGTACGAGGAGGCGCTGGCCGTCATCTGCGAGAAAAACCCGCTGCCCTTTATTACGGGCACCCTCTGCCCCCACCCCTGTCAAGGCAGCTGCGTCCGCGGCTTCTACGAGGAGCCGGTGCAGATCCGGGCCGCGAAGCTCCTGGCCGCCCAGCGCGGCTGGGACGGCTACCGGGCCGCCCTGGCCCCCCGGGGTAAGCGGGAGGAGCGGGTGGCCGTGGTGGGCGGCGGCCCCGCGGGCATGGCGGCGGCCTTTTTCCTGGCCCGGGCCGGCGCCGCCGTCACCCTGTTTGAGCAGCGGCCTGCCCTGGGCGGCGTGGTGCGCTATGCCATCCCCGCCTTCCGCATCTCCGACGCGGCCATCGACCGGGACGTCTCTCTGCTGGAGGCCCTCGGTGTGGAGATCCGCCTGGAGACCAGAATCTCCTCCGTGGACGACCTGTACGCCCAGGGGTACACCCACGTCCTGCTGGCCTGCGGCGCGTGGAAGCCGGGTGAGCTGCCCCTGGCCGACGGCGCCGCCGCGGGCGTGCTGGACTTCCTGGAGACCGCCAAGCTCACCCCTCACGCCCTGTCCATGGGGAAGCGGGTGGCCCTGATCGGCGGCGGCAACACCGCCATGGACGCCGCGCGGGCCGCCAAGCAGGTGCCCGGGGTGGAGCAGGTCCTGCTCCTCTATCGCCGCACCCGCCGCCAGATGCCCGCCGACGCGGAGGAGCTGGCCCTGGCCTTGGCCAACGGCGTAGAGTTCCACGAGCTCCTGGCCCCCGTGTCCTTTTGGCGGGCGGTCCTCACCTGTAAGGTTATGGCCCTGGGCCCGCCCGACGAGAGCGGGCGGCGCGGCCCCACCCGGGCCGAGGTAAAAAAGGCCCTGCGGGGCAACATCTGCCGCTGTACC
>CAYPZF010000024.1:0-10214 GCA_964415275.1 uncultured Oscillospiraceae bacterium
GTCCAGGATGTCGGCCACCACCGTCCCGGCGGAGACGGTGTCCCCCTCCTCTATGTAGAGCCTCTGCACCACGCCGTCGGCATTCGCCTCCAGCCGGCTGTTCTTCTGGTTGGTGAGCAGGTCCTGGTAGCTCAGGCGGGCCTGCTCCACCGAGAGCGCGGTGCGGGCGATGGAATTCTCCATGTCCTTGGAGTCGAAGCGGAAGAGCAGGTCGCCCTTTTCCACGGTGGCCCCGTCCTCAAAGGGTGCCTCCAGAATCTCGCCCTTGATTAATGTTGTCACCCGGTAGGAGTCGACAGGCTCAATGGTGCCGGTGCCGGTCACCGAGACCACCATGTTCTGGCGGACGGCGGCGCTGGGCAGGTAGACCCCTGTACCAACGGCGCTGTTTCCGCCCGCACAGCTCCTCAGCACGAGGACCGCCACAAGGGCAATCACCAAAATCGTGATGAGACGTTTGAGCCGCTTTTTCTTTTTGGGCGTGAGCACAATCTTTTTTTTCGCGGCTTCGGGCGGTTCAGAGGGCGTGGGCGTCGGGTGCAGCGCGGTATGTTCCATATTGACTCTCCTTTACTGGCGGCCGCAAGGCGCGGGGTCTAAATGAGTATACCAGAGAAACCGGGGGAAAACTTAAACAATCAGTTAATATTTTCACTCAAACAGGCGGTGTGTGGATAAATCAGACAAAATTTTTTCCTTCTTATGTATAACCGGCCGCAGGAAGGTCCACAATAGGCGCGGAGGTGTTTTCCATGAAAAAGAGACCTATCTTGCAGCGCGTGGGTGATTTTCTGGAGGGCAAGGGCTTCTACATAGTCCTGCTTCTCTGTGTTGCCGCGGTTGGAATCTCGGGCTATTATCTGTTCTCTGACATGGGACTGGGCGGCGGAGACGCGCCCGTAGGCGGCCAGGCCGTAGTGCGGGTGACACCCACCCCCACCCCCGTGACACCCAGGCCCACCCCGGCTCCCACCCCCGCGCCGACCCCGACGCCCGCTCCCGCACTGGGCCACGCGGACACATCGCGGCCCGCAGAGGCGCGGGTGGTTTACACCTGGCCGGTCAAAGGCGAAATCATCAACGACTTCAGCCTTGAGGTGCTGGCCTATGACCCCACCATGGGCGATTGGCGCACCCATTCCGGCCTGGACCTGGCCGCCGAGCTGGGCACTGAGGTGCTGGCCATCTCCGGCGGCACCGTGCGTGAGGTGTTCTACGACGATTTGATGGGCACCACAGTGGTCATCGACCACAGCGAGACGCTGTCCAGCAGCTATGCCAATCTGGCGGCCAATCCTCCGGTAAAGGCGGGGGATGAGGTCACCACCGGCGCCGTCATCGGCTCGGTGGGGGATAGCGCCGTAGCCGAGCAGGCCCTGCCCGCCCATCTCCACTTTGAGATGGAGGAGCACGGCGAGGCGGTGGACCCCATCGGTTATCTTCCCCCGCGGTAATCCGCTCTCCCCGGCGCGGCAAACCAGAGCAGGCGTACCACTGAACTGTCAAGTGGTATGCCTGCTTTTTGTTGTCGCGGGGAGAAAAATGTGGTATGCTGTGGTAACGACGCGCCTCTCCCGCCATCCGCGGCAAAGAGGCCGCAGGGCCTGCGCTCCCTGGCGAAGGCCCGCCAAAGGGTTCAATGGGGGATCAGTATGTGTTTAAAGTTTGACAGGGGCCGGACCGGCGGCCTCTTCCTGCCCCATGCGTAAACTGGCCGTTTTCGCCGCCTCCTGTTCGGCGGCGGTTTTTGGCTGGCAGTACGGTGTCCCCCTCCTGCCTCTTCTTCTGCTGCTCCCGGCGGCAATCCCCGCGGAGCACCGCCGGCTTCGCCTCCTTCTGGTGGCAGCGGGGCTGGCGGTGGGCCTTTCCTGGTGCGCGCTGTATCAGGGTATCTTCTACCAGCCGGCCCGGCAGCTGGCCGGCCGCACAGTGGCGGCGGAGGCTACGGTCACCGGCTGGCCCCGGGAAACCGAGTACGGCTTCTCGGTGCCGGTCAGCCTGCGCGCGGCCTCCGGCCCCGGCATCAAGGCGGTGCTCTACGCCGATGACCTTCCGGCCGGCACCGCCCCGGGGCATGTACTCTCCACCATCGCGGCCTGCCGCCTGTCCGATGTGGTCCGGGGCGAGTCCATAGACGCCTATTCCGCCAAGGGGATTTTCCTCTTTGCCACCGCCCATGGTGAGATAACGATCACCCGGCCGGAGGTTGTCCCGCTCCGCCACTGGCCCGCCTATCTCTCCCGCGCCCTCATCGGCGCCATCGACGACGCCTTTCCCGGGGACACCGCCCCGCTGATCCGGGCGCTGGTCACCGGGAACCGGGACAGCCTCTCCGATCCCTTTACCGCCGCGCTCCAGCGCACCGGCCTCTCCCATGTGGTGTCGGTGTCCGGCATGCACATGGCCTTTCTGGTGGGGCTGCTCTCCCTCTGCCTTGGGCCGGGGCGGCCAAAGCGGCGGCTGCTCGTCTGCGCCCCGGTCATCCTTCTCTTTATGGCGGTGGCGGGCAACACGCCCTCTGTGGTGCGGGCCGGTGTGATGCAGCTTTTGCTCCTGGCGGCGCCCCTGGCAAACCGGGAGAGCGATTCGCTGACCTCCCTGTCCGCCGTGCTGGCACTGCTGCTGCTTCAAAATCCCTTTGCCGCCCGGCACATCGGCCTTCAGCTCTCCTTTGCCTCGGTGGCGGGCATCTTTCTCTTCGCCCGGCCGCTGTACCTCACCCTAAGCGCGCCCCTGCCCCAAAAAAAGGCGCTCTGGCTCACTCCCGTCCGGTTCCTTCTGCGGGTTCTGGCCACCTCTCTGGCGGCCATCCTCTTTACCATACCTCTGGTGGCGTTCCACTTCCAGATGGTCTCTCTCATCTCCCCGCTGTCCAACCTGCTCACCCTCTGGGCGGTGTCGGCGGCCTTCGGCGGCGGTCTGCTGGCCGGACTGGCGGGGCTGGTGGTTATGCCCCTGGCCCGGGGCCTCGCCCTGGTGATTTCACCGATGGTCCGGTATTTAAACTGGGTCATCCCCCTTTTAAGCGGTGTCCCGCTGGCCGCTGTCACCATGGAATCTTTTTACTACCGGGCCTGGCTGGTCTTTCTCTACGCCGTGCTCGCCATCAGCCTCCTGTGGCGGGGCGAAAAGGCGCGCCCCCTGCTGCCCGCCGCGCTCTGCGTCCTCACCTTCTGCGGCGCGGTGCTGTTTACCAACCTCACCTTCCGCTCCGGGGACCTCACCGTGGCGGTGCTGGACGTGGGTCAGGGCCAGAGCGTCGTGCTGCGGTCCGGGGACAGAGTGGCTATGGTGGACTGCGGCGGCAGCGATGGGAGCACCGCCGGAAATACCGCCGCCGACTACCTCACCGACCTGGGGCGCGGCACCCTGGACGTTCTGGTGCTCACCCACTACCACAGCGACCACGCCGGCGGGGTCCCCCAGCTGATGGAGCGGATCCGGGTCTCCGCCATCGTGATGCCCGACGTGGACCCCAGCTCCACCCTGCGGCAATGGATTGCAGAGCTGGCGAAGGAGCAGGGCGTCCCGGTCCTCTTCCTCACGGAGGACACCGTGTTCCCCCTGGGGGACTCCGACCTCACTGTCTACGCGCCCCTGGGCGACGGCGGCGTCAACGAGGAGGGGCTCTCCATTCTCTGCTCCGCCGGCGACTTTGACGTGCTGCTCACCGGGGACATGCCCTCCCCGGTGGAGGCCAAGCTGGTGCGCCACGGCAACCTGCCCGACATCGAGCTGCTGGTGGTGGGGCACCACGGCTCCAAATACTCCACCTCGGAGGACTTCCTGGACGCTGTGACCCCGGAGCTGGCCGTCATCTCCGTGGGGTACAACTCCTATGGCCATCCCACCGACGAGGTGCTCACACGCCTGGCCCAGCGCCACATCGAGCTCTACCGCACCGACTGGATGGGCACCGTGACCGTCACGGCAAATCACTGAATACGGAGGAGCCTATGCCACCGAAACGCAAGGCGGGCAACGCCGCGTATATCCAACTGAAAAAGGACATCGCCGCCGGGACGCCGGGCCCCCTCTACGTGTTCTGGGGTGAGGAGGCCTACCTGCGGGACCACTGCCTGGCCCGGATGAAGAAGGCGCTGCTCTCCCCCGGGATGGAGGCGTTTAACTTCCATGTCCTGCCCGGCAAGGACCTGACCCTGCAAACGCTGAGTCAGACGGTGGACACCCTGCCCATGATGAGCGAGCGCACCCTGATTCTGGTCAGCGACTATGACATGTTCAAGGCCCCCGCCGAGACCCGGGACGCGCTGGCCGCCCTCTTCGCCGACCTGCCTCCCTACTGCTGTCTGGTCTTTGTCTACGACGTGGTTGCCTACAAGCCGGACGCCCGCACCAAGCTGGCCGCCGCCATCAAGCGCCACGGCGCGGCGGTGGAGTTCGCACGTCAGGAGCAGGGGGATCTCATAGACTGGATCTCCCGCCGCTTCAAGGCTCTGGGCCACGACATCGACAGCAGGGACGCCCAGTACCTTATCTTTCTCTGCGGGGATCTGATGCACACGCTGATCTCCGAAATCGGCAAAATCAGCGCCTACGCCAAGGGGCGGCGGGTCACCCGGCAGGACATCGACACGGTGGCCGTCCCGGTGCTGGACGCCGTGGTCTTTCAGATGACCGACGCCATCGCCCGGGGCGACTTCGACCGGGCGGCGGCGGTGATGGGCGACCTGCTGCACATGCAGGAGCCCCCCATCAAAATCCTGTCCGTCATGGGCCGGCAGCTGCGGCAGATTTATTCCGCCCGCCTGGCCCTGGAGGCCGGAAAGGACACCGGCTATCTGGTGTCTCTGTGGGGCCTTCGGTCCGCCTACCCCGCCGAAAAGTGGATGGGGGCCGCCCGGCGCTTCTCCCTGGCCTGGTGCCGTGAGGCCGTAATCCGCTGCGCCCAGGCCGACCTGGCCATGAAATCGGTCACGGGGGCGGACGCCCAGGCCCTTCTGGTGGACCTCCTTCTGGCTCTGGCCAATGAAAAACGGAGCAATTGACAGCGGCCAATCGCTCCGTTTCGCGCGGGTACGGGGTTATCCCACCACGTTGATGGGGTGCCCGGCCAGGAAGCTGTGTACATTGTCCCGCAGAATGGACACCAGGCGCTGCCGGGTCTCCAGCCCCTTCCACCCCATATGGGGGGTAAGAATGACATTTTCCATCCCATAGAGGGGGTTGTCGGCGGCGGGGGGCTCCACCTCCTGCCCGTCCAGACCGGCACCGGCAATCCGGCCCACCCTCAGGGCGGAAATCAGGGCGGGCTCGTCAATCAGAGCGCCCCGGGCGGTGTTGATGATGAACGCGTCGGGCTTCATCAGGGCCAGAGCGTCCCCGTTTATGATGTGTCTGGTCTGGGGGGTGAGCGGGCAGTGGAGGGAGACATAATCGCTCTCCTTGAGCAGCTCCTCCAGACTGACATAGCGCAGGTTCGCCTCGTCCTGCCGGGGGGTTCTGGTATGAATCAGGATGTTCATGCCCAGCGCCTGGGCGATCTTAATGACCTCTTTTCCAATCCCGCCGGCGCCGATGACCCCCAGGGTCTTTCCGTTGACCTCCACATGGTCCACCTGCATGCACCGGGTGAAGTTGCTCCGGTCCCCCCGGGCAAGCATGGCAATCTGACGCTGCATGGAGGAGCTCAGGCTCAGCAGGAGCATAATCGCGGTGTGGGCCACCCTCTGCGTGCTGTACGCGGGGATGTTGCACACGGTAATCCCCCTGGCCTTGGCGGCGGCCAGGTCCAGATTGTTGTAGCCGGTGCCCGCTTCACAAATCAGCTTGACCGAATCGGGAAATTGAGCCAGAATCTCAGCGCTGACCGGCATCTCCTTTGTGACGACAATGTCCTGTCCCCGCACCCGCTCCAAAATCTGATCTTCCGTGGTCTCGTCATACTGCGTCACCTGAGAAGACAGAATGCTGAGGTCCAGCTTGCCGTCGTAGTTCATCTTCGCGGCGTTAAGTACTACGGTTTTGTCATCCATAGCAGTCACCTTTCTTCTTGTTTTCGCTCGCTCGAGCGTTGTCTTTATTATAACACAAATTCCCGGTATCTTCCATTCTTTTTTAAATAGGAGGAGTTGGCCCTTGTTTCAGATTCGGGAGGCCCTGGTGGTGGAGGGCCGCTATGACAAAAACACCCTGTCCCAGCTGGTGGATACGGTGATTTTGGAGACCTCCGGCTTTGGCATTTTTAAAGACCCGGCCCGCCTTTCCCTTCTGCGCCGCCTGGCGGAGGCGCGCGGCCTCATCATTCTCACCGACAGCGACGGGGCGGGATTCGTCATCCGCAACTACCTCAAGGGGGCTGTCGACCCCGCGCGGGTCAAGCACGCCTATATCCCCGACCTGTACGGAAAGGAGCGGCGGAAGCGCCGGGCCGGCAAAGAGGGCAAGCTGGGGGTGGAGGGCATGTCCCCCCAGATTATAGAGGAGGCGCTCCGCCGCGCGGGGGCCACCTTTCTGACCGGGCCCCCCGCCCGCCCCGCCTCGGCCCGGCCCATCACCAAAGCCGATCTCTACGCCCTGGGCCTCTCCGGCCGGCCGGCCGCCGGAGCCCGGCGGGCCGCCCTGCTGCACGCCCTGGACCTGCCGGGGCACCTCTCCGCCAACGCCCTGCTGGAGGTGCTCAACGCCCTGTACAGTTACGAGGCGCTGGAGCAAGCGCTGGCGGCCGCGGAGCCGGATTGACCTGACCGGGCGGCGCGCGGCCGTGCCGAGGAAAACGGCGCGGCCTCCAACAAAAGGGAGGCCGCGCCGCTGCTTTTCGTGTTACCTGTCGTCTATCACTTCGCCCTTGAGGGCCGCTCCGGTCTCCACCGTAAGGGCGCCGTCCCGGTGGTCCACCGTGAGGGTGGCGCCGGGCTCCACCTCTCCGGCGATGATCTTGCGGCCGATGAGGGTCTCCACCGTGCGCTGTACGAACCGGCGCAGGGGGCGGGCACCGTAAACGGGGTCGTAGCTGCTGTCAATGACGTACTCCTTGGCGGCGGGGGTGAGCTCCACCCGCAGGTTCTTGTCGGACAGACGGCGGTTCAGGTCATCAATGAGCAAATGGATAATGTGGGTGATGTTGGCCTTGGAGAGGGGCTTGTAGAAGACAATCTCGTCCAGCCGGTTGAGGAACTCGGGCCGGAAGGAGCGCCTTAAGAGCTCTTCCACCTGGGCCCTGGCCTGCCCGCTGATTTGGCCGTGCTCATCAATGCCGTCCAGCAGGTACTGGGAGCCCAGGTTGGAGGTCAGGATGATGATGGTATTCTTGAAGTCCACCGTCCGGCCCTGGCTGTCTGTAATGCGGCCGTCGTCCAGCACCTGCAGCAGCACGTTAAAGACGTCGGGGTGGGCCTTTTCCACCTCATCAAAGAGGATGACCGAGTAGGGCTTGCGCCGCACCGCCTCGGTGAGCTGGCCGCCCTCCTCGTAGCCCACGTAGCCCGGCGGCGCCCCGATGAGCCGGGAGACGGAGAACTTCTCCATATACTCGCTCATGTCGATGCGCACCAGGTTCTTCTCACTATCAAACAGGGCCTCGGCCAAAGTCTTGGCCAGCTCGGTCTTGCCTACGCCGGTCGGCCCCAGGAACAGGAAGGAGCCGATGGGTCTGTCGGGGTCGGCGATGCCGGCCCGGGAGCGGAGGATGGCCTCGCTGACCAGCGTGACGGCCTCGTCCTGGCCCACCACCCGCCGGTGGAGGATGTCCTCCAGGTGGAGCAGCTTCTCCCGCTCCCCCTCCACCAGCCGGGAGACCGGGATGCCGGTCCACCGCTCGATGATGCGGGCAATCTCCTCCTCGGTCACCTTGTCCCGCAGCAGGGAGGTTGCCGGCTTCTCATGGGTCACGGCCTCCTCGGCCTCGATGGCCCGCTTCAGCTCCGGAATGCGGCCGTACTGGAGCTCGGCGGCCTTGTTGAGGTCGTACTCCCGCTGGGCCTGCTCCAGCTCGGCGTTGGCGGCATCCAGCTCCTCCCGGAGCCTCTGGACCTTGCCGATGGCGCTCTTCTCGTTTTCCCACTGGGCCTTCTTGGCGCTAAACGCCTCCCGCATCTCCGCCAGCTCCCGCTGAATTTCAGCCAGGTGCTCCAGGGACAGGGAGTCGGTCTCCTTCTTCAGGGCGGCCTCCTCAATCTCGTGCTGGATGATTTTCCGCTGGATGATGTCCAGCTCAATGGGCATGGAGTCAATCTCGGTGCGGATCATGGCGCAGGCCTCGTCCACCAGGTCGATGGCCTTGTCGGGCAGGAACCGGTCGGTGATATAGCGGTTGGAGAGGGCGGCGGCTGCAATGATGGCGCCGTCTGTGATCTTCACGCCGTGATAGACCTCATACCGCTCCTTGAGGCCGCGGAGGATGGCGATGGTGTCCTCCACCGTGGGCTCGTTTACCATGACGGGCTGGAACCGGCGCTCCAGGGCGGCGTCCTTTTCGATATACTGACGGTACTCATTTAAAGTGGTGGCCCCGATGCAGTGGAGCTCGCCGCGGGCCAGCATGGGCTTGAGCATATTGCCCGCGTCCATGGCCCCCTCGGTCTTGCCCGCGCCCACGATGGTGTGCAGCTCGTCAATAAAGAGGAGGATGCGGCCCTCCGCCTTTTTGACCTCACCCAGCACGGCTTTCAAGCGCTCCTCAAACTCGCCCCGGTATTTGGCGCCGGCAATCAGGGCGCCCATGTCCAGGGCAAAGATGGTCTTGTCCTTCAGGGAGGTCGGTACGTCCCCCTTCACAATGCGCTGGGCCAGGCCCTCGGCGATGGCGGTCTTGCCCACACCGGGCTCACCGATGAGCACCGGGTTGTTTTTAGTCTTCCGGCTCAGAATCCGGATGACGTTTCGAATCTCGTCGTCCCGGCCAATGACCGGGTCCAGCTGGTTCCGCCTGGCCCGCTCCACCAGGTCGGAGCCGTATTTTTGGAGCGCGTCATAGGTCTCCTCCGGATTGTCCGAGACCACCCGCTGGTTGCCCCGGACCGTGGACAGCGCCTGCAGCACGCCCTCCTCGGTGACACGATACTCCTGGAACAGGGATTTTAACGTGCCGGAGGCGGTCCTCACCAGGGCGAGGAAGAGGTGCTCCACCGAGACATACTCGTCCTTCATATTGCCGGCAATGGCCTCGGCGGTGTTCAGGGTCTTATCCACCTCCTGGGCAATGTAGATCTTGCCCATCTCCCGGCTGCCGCCGGTCACCTGGGGCAGCCTTTGCAGCCCGGCCTTCACCGCCGCCTCAAAGCTGGGCAGGGTGAGCCCCATTTTGGTGAGCAGCTGGGGAATCAGTCCATTTTCCTGGCGGAGCAGGGCGCCCAGCAGGTGGAGCTGTTCAATTTGCTGGTTGCCAAACTGGGTGGCCAGGGACTGTGCGGACTGAACGGCCTCCAGGGACTTCTGCGTAAATTTTTGCATGTTCATCTGATTCACATCCTATCTCATCGGATTACCCACCAGGGGCTGATACATAAAAGAGACGGGGCACCGGCCTCCGCCGGCGCCCCGTCTTTGACCGGGGTCGCGCTGTCAGCGCCGCGCGGACACTCTGCCGCTTTGACGGATTGCCCTCTCACGGCGCGGACGGCTTTTGTTACTCGATCGCGATTTTCTTGGTCTCGGGCACCACGGGGGCCGCCTTAGGCAGTGACAGCTCCAGTACGCCGTTGCTGTAGCAGGCGGTGATGCCGCCCTCGTCGATTCCGGTTACGTCAAACGCCCTGGTAAAGGAGCCGTACCGGCGCTCGCGGCGGATATAGTTGCCTTCCTTGTCCTTCTCGTCCTTATTCTCATTGTGCTCGGCGGCGATGGTGAGGATTCCGTCCTTCAGGTCCAGATGGATGTCCTCCTTCCGGAAGCCGGGCAACTCGGCCTCCAGAACGAACTTGTCGCCCATGTCCTTGATGTCCGTGCGGAACGCGGGGAGCTTGGTCGTGGCGTTGCTGAAGAATTTGCGCTCAAAGCTGTCAAACAGGTTGAACAGGTTTTCATCGTGACGCTCAAAAGGGAGCATACCAAACATAAATCATTCTCCTTTGCATTTTGATTTGGCAGTCTATTCATTCCGTTGCTAAAGCACCTACATTTCCACGGATACGGTCTTTTCTCCTCTGGGATTCTTCTTATTTTCTGTATCTAGTATACCTCTTATTTATGAACATTCCTACAACAAATTATGTCCTAATTGTAAACGTTAGCACTCGTTCTGCCCGAGTGCTAAC
>CAYPZF010000025.1:0-10163 GCA_964415275.1 uncultured Oscillospiraceae bacterium
TACGCCCCGGGCCACGCCGTAGCGCGTGGCGCGGCCAATCCCGTACCCCGCGCCCCCGCCCAGGGCCGCCTTCGGGGTGAGCGCGGCGGAGAAGATGCGGCTCAGGGCGGCGGGAATGGCGTCCGCGTGGCAGACCAGCACCACCGCGCCGCCCGCCAGGAAGAGAAGCGCCATCAGCGGCACCAGGAGCTCGCTCACCTGCCCGATGCGCCTGATGCCGCCTAAAATGACCGTGCCGGTGAGCAGGGCCGCCAGCACACCCACCGCCAGACGGTCAAAGCCAAAGGCGGCCTCCATGGCGGTGGAGATGGAGTTGCTCTGCACCATACCGCCGCCGATGACGGCGGCCGCGGCGCAGCACAGGGCGAACCAGGCGGCCAGCCCCCGCGCCCCCAGGCCCTGGATCATGTACTCCATGGGGCCGCCCTCCCAGGTCCCCGCCTCAGTCCGGCGGCGGTAGCGGACGGCCAGGATTTTCTCCGCGCAGCCCGTCATCATCCCCAGCAGGGCGGACACCCACATCCAGAACACCGCCCCCGGCCCGCCGTAGAAGATGGCGGCGGACACGCCGGCGATGCTCCCCGTCCCGATGGTAGAGGCCAGGGCCGTCGCCAGCGCCTGCACTTGGGTAAGCCCGCCCCCCGCCCCCCGCTTCCGCCTCCTCAGCAGCGTGCCCGCCGTGGTTTTCATCCACAGCGGCAGGCCAAAAACCTGAAAAAAACCGGTGCGCAGGGAGTAGTACAGCCCCAGCAGAAGGAACAGGGACAAAAGCCAGGGATTCCAGATCGCGTCTCCAAGCCGCTCCAGTACCGTCATGTCCACCACCTCAAGGAAGGCTATGTGCGGCGGGGGGAAAAGATGCCAGAGCGCGGGCGGCAGGGTCCCCTCAAGAGAAAAAATCATTGACAAGGCGCGGCTGCCTGTGCTATCATATCAAAGCTGGCGTGATGGCCTGTGCGGGTGTAGTTCAATGGTAGAATTCCAGCCTTCCAAGCTGGTCGCGTGGGTTCGATTCCCATCACCCGCTCCATGGTGCGGACATTTCTGCGCGCCGACACGCGCCAATAGCTCAGCAGGATAGAGCAACTGCCTTCTAAGCAGTAGGCCGGGGGTTCGAGTCCCTCTTGGCGTGCCAGAAGCTTTCGCACAGCACTTTATGGTGGGTATAGCGTAGTTGGTTAACGCGTCGGATTGTGGTTCCGAAGATCGTGGGTTCGAGTCCCATTACCCACCCCATACACCCGAGAGGGTGGGAGCGTGTGTTCCCGCCCTCTTGTCTGTATCACGTTGGGGTGTAGCCAAGCGGTAAGGCACGGGACTTTGACTCCCGCACTCGCTGGTTCGAGTCCAGCCATCCCAGCCAATCAAGACGCGCGGACGCCCTGGCACACAGCCGGACGGGCTTTTCCCCGCTGTGCAGGGCGTGCGGCGCGGCATTGGAATACGACTCAGTAGCTCAGTCGGTAGAGCACCTGCCTTTTAAGCCGGTTGTCCGGGGTTCGAGCCCCCGCTGGGTCACCAAACAGAAGGACATCCCTTAGGGATGTCCTTCTGTTTGGGTTTCGCCGCGCCTTTGGCGGGCCAAGCCCGCCGGAGCCGGGGAAGAAAAAACGGCAGCCGCCGGAGCGCGGTTGCCGTTTTTGATTTGCATCAGAAGCGAGGGAGCCTCAGCCGAGCTGCGCCTTGGCCAGCTCGGTGAGAGCGGTAAAGGCGGCCTTGTCGTTGACAGCCATTTCGGCCAGCATCTTGCGGTTGATCTCCACACCGGCCAGCTTGAGGCCGTGCATGAAGTTGGAGTAGTTCATGCCGTTCATCTTGCAGCCGGCATTGATGCGGGAAATCCAAAGCTGGCGGAAGTCGCGCTTCTTCAGGCGACGCCCGATGTAGGCGTACTTCAGGGACTTCAT
This sequence comes from uncultured Oscillospiraceae bacterium, assembly GCA_964415275.1. Taxonomy (GTDB): domain Bacteria; phylum Bacillota; class Clostridia; order Oscillospirales; family Oscillospiraceae; genus JAEWRY01. The sequence continues at coordinate 1,908 of CAYPZF010000025.1, forward strand.
CACCTGCTGGTTGGCCATTTTAAAGTGCTTGCTCTTGGCGCCCCAGTAGCCTTTCGCCAGTTTCAGGACCTTATTTCTTCTTTTGCGCGTTGTCATCGCGCCTTTCACTCTAGCCATTGTAGATTAGCCTCCTACCGTATGAACGTTAATTATTTATAAAGAATCATGCGCTTAATGGCGGCTTCGTTGGTCTTATCCGCATAAGCGCCGGCACGGAGGCCTCTTTTACGCTTGGTGCTCTTCTTGTTGAGAATGTGGCTCTTATAGGCGTGGGCGCGCTTTACCTTGCCGCTTTTGCTGAGACGAAAGCGTTTTTTCGCACCACTGTGCGTCTTAATCTTGGGCATGTTGGCTTACTCCTTTTTGTATTACTTCTTCGTATCCTTTATGACCTTGGGGGAGAGGAACATATTCATATGCCGCCCTTCCAGCTTGGGGTCCTTGTCCATGACGGCCACCTCGGCGCACGCTTCGGAAAATTTCAGCAGCAGACGCCTGCCGATGTCGGTGTGGGCCATTTCACGGCCGCGAAAACGGACGGTGACCTTGACCCGGTTGCCCTCGGCCAAAAATTTTTGCGCATTCTTGAGCTTGACGTTAAAGTCATTGACATCAATGCCGGGGGACATGCGCACTTCCTTCACTTCCACGACACGCTGGTTCTTTTTCGCCTCTTTCTCGCGCTTGGTCTGCTCAAAGCGGTATTTTCCGTAGTCCATGAGCTTGCAGACCGGCGGTTTGGCGTTGGGTGAGATCATGACCAGGTCCAGATTATGCTCGGCCGCGCTGGCCATGGCGACCTCTGTGGACACAATACCCATTTGCTCCCCGGCTGCGGAAATCAGGCGAACTTCTTTTTCGCGGATGTCATCGTTGATTTGATGAGCCATGCTGATACAAAAGCACCTCCTTAAATAGAAAAACGTGGATACCGAAAGGTACCCACGATACACGCAAAAGCCCGCCGGACACCGGCGAACAACATTCCATGTTAACCTCTTCGCCTAGGGCGGGAGGTGAGGATGGCGGGACCTTCCTACTTTATTATACTCATGTAGTATACCAGGTTTCCGGAGGGCTGTCAATCCTGTTTTTTATTCCGGCGGAAGAAAGGGGGCGGGTTTCCGGCTGTCCCTTTGTCTATTTTCAGGATTGCAATTTCAGGCTGGGGCCACTATAATCAAATACTATACAGATGTTTAACGGAGCGGGAGGAAGAAAAATGGAAACAAAACTGTTAAAATTGTTGGAGCAGGACTGCACGCTGACCACCAGCCAGCTGGCCGCTATGGCCGCTATGCCGGAGGAGGACGTGACGGCCGCCATCCAGAAGTACCAGGATGACAAGGTGATTCTGGGCTACAAGGCCATTATAGACTGGGACCGCACCGAGCGGGAGAACGTCACCGCTATGATTGAAGTCAAGGTCACGCCCCAGCGGGGGGAGGGCTTTGACCGGGTGGCCCAGCGCATCTACCAGTACGACGAGGTGGAGAGCGTGTACCTGATGTCCGGCGCCTTCGACCTGACGGTGGTCATCTCGGGCCGCACCCTCAAAGAGGTGGCCCAGTTCGTGGGCGAACGGCTGGCGCCCCTGGAGGACGTCACCGGCACCGCCACGCACTTTATCCTGCGCAAATACAAAGAGAAGTACCTCATCTTTGAGAAGCAGGAAGAGCAGGAGAGGGAGTTGATTTTTGTATGAATTACGAGCAGATATTGTCCCGGCACATTCAGGATGTGCGGCCCTCCGGCATCCGCCGGTTCTTTGATATCCTGGAGGAGATGAAGGACGCGATCTCCCTGGGGATTGGCGAGCCTGATTTCGTCACGCCCTGGCACATCCGCGACGCCGGCATCTACTCCCTGGAAAAGGGGTTTACCAAATACACCTCCAACGCGGGCATGTCCGAGCTGCGCCGGGAGGTTGCCTCGTACCTCCACCGCAGATTCCATCTGGACTACCACTTTGCCAACCAGATTTTAATCACGGTGGGCGGCAGCGAGGCCATCGACCTGGCCATGCGGTGCATCGTGAACCCGGGGGATGAGGTCATTGTCCCCGTGCCCTCCTTTGTCTGCTACGGCCCCCTGGCCGCGATGGCGGGCGGCACCCCCGTGCTGGTGGAGACCCGGGCGGAAAACGAGTTCCGCCTGACCCCCGAGGAGCTGCAGGCCGCCATTACCCCCCGCACCAAGGCGATTGTGCTCCCCTTCCCCAACAACCCCACCGGGGCCATTCTGGGCAGGGAGCACCTGGAGCCCCTGGCCGAGATCATCCGGGGCACCGACATTATGGTGATCTCAGACGAGATTTACGCCGAGCTCACCTACGGGCAGCGGCATGTCTCCATCGCCAACCTGCCGGATATGTACGAGCGCACCATCGTGGTCAACGGCTTCTCAAAGAGCCATGCCATGACCGGGTGGCGTCTGGGCTACCTCTGCGGCCCGGAGCCTGTGATTGCCGCCGCTACAAAGCTCCACCAGTTTGGCATCATGTCGGCGCCCACGGTGAGCCAGTACGCCGCCATTGAGGCCATGCGAAACGGCGATGGAGACGTGGAGAAGATGCGGGACAGTTACGACGGCCGCCGCCGCTACCTGGTGGAGGGGCTGCGCCGCATTGGACTGCCCTGCTTCGAGCCTAAGGGCGCCTTTTATGTGTTCCCGGACATCCGGGGGACCGGCCTGTCCTCCGACGATTTCTGCGAACGGTTTCTGATGGAGGAGAAGGTGGCGGTCATCTCCGGTTCCGCCTTCGGCCCCGGGGGAGAGGGCTTCATCCGCTGCTGCTACGCCACCTCCATGAAGGACATCGCCGAGGCCCTTACCCGTATGGACAACTTCCTGATGAACCTGAAGAAGAAGCAGGACAGGGGAGCGCTTTGATATGAAGTACATTCTCGTCATCGGCGACGGTATGGCGGACAACCCCGTGCCCCAGCTGGGGGGCAAGACCCCCCTCCAGCACGCCGTGATTCCGCGGATAGACGCCCTGGCCGCCCGGGGAGAGGTTGGAAGCGTCAGGACCTGCCCGGAGGGCCTGCCGCCCGGCAGCGACACCGCCATCCTGTCCATTTTTGGGCACGACCCGTGGCAGTGCTATACCGGCCGCTCCCCCCTGGAGGCCGCCGCCAGCGGCATCAAGCTCAACCCGGGCGACGTCTCCTACCGCTGCAATATGGTTGCCTTGGAGGACGGGGACCTGCCTTACGGGGAGAAGCGGATTCTCTCCCACTCCGGCGGCTCCATTGAGGGAGCGGAGTCGATCACCCTGGTGGAGGACCTCTTTGCCCACCCCACGTTTCAAGCGGCGGTGGCGCGTGCCGGGATGGTGGTGCACTCCGCTCCCTCCTTCCGGCACATCGCCGTCCAGGCCGGGGCAGACGTTGAGGGCATCGCCCTCACCCCGCCCCACGACCATTTGGGGGAGGTCATCGGCCCCCTGCTCCCCGCCGGCTGCCCCAACGCGGCGGCGCTCAAGGAGCTCATGGCCCTCTCCAACCGCATTCTGGACCATCATCCCATCAACGAGGCGCGGCGGGCGGCGGGCAAGCTGCCGGCCAACGGGGTATGGTTCTGGGCCGAGGGCACGGGGGTTGCCCTGGAGGACTTTGAGGGGAAGTACCACAAAAAGGGCACGGTGATTTCGGCCGTCCCCCTCTGCCACGGCATCGCGCGGCTCTCCGGCCTTGGGGTCACCGAGGTGGAGGGCGCCACCGGGGAGCTGGACACCAACTATGAGGGGAAGGTCCAGGCCGCGCTGGCCGCGCTCTCCTCCGGCTTGGATTTTGTGGCCGTACACGTAGAGGCCCCGGACGAGTGCACCCACAACGGGGACCTGCCCGGCAAGCTCCAGGCCATCGAATGGCTGGACAGCCGCGTGGTGGCGCCTCTGGTGGACGGGCTGGAGCGCGCTGGGGCGGACTTCCGTCTTCTCCTGCTCTCCGACCATAAGACGCTCATCAGCTCACGGGGGCACGACGGGGACCCGGTGCCCTATCTGCTCTACGACAGCCGTTTTGACACGCGGGCGGGCCTGCCCTACGATGAGGAGAGCGGTGCCCGGGGCCCGTTCCACGGGGTGGGCGCCACGGCGCTGATGTCCATGCTCTTCCAAACCCGGTCAGGGGGAGGGCCAGATGAACGCTGACTTTACCGGCCTGGCCTTTTCCCCGGCCGACATTCTGCTGCCCCAGAGCTGCGATTTGCGGCGCTGGTCGGTGGTGGCCTGCGATCAATACACCTCCCAGCCGGAGTACTGGCAGCGGGTGGAGGAATATGTGGGGGACGCCCCCTCGGCCCTGCGGCTCATTCTGCCCGAAAGCTGTCTGGACGGGCCCAATGTGGAGACCGACATCATGGATGTGAACAACACCATGACGCGCTACCTGCGCGGCGGTGTGTTCCGCAGTCTGCCCGACACGCTCATCTACGTGGAGCGCACCCAGCATAACGGGAAGGTGCGCCGCGGCCTTGTGGGCAAGGTGGACCTGGAGGAATATGAGTACGAGCCGGGCGCCGCCTCTCTGGTGCGCGCCACGGAGGGGACCGTCCTCAGCCGCATCCCGCCCCGGGTGGCGGTGCGTAAAAACGCGCCCATTGAGCTGCCCCACGTGATGCTGCTGACCGATGACCCGGAACAGACCGTCATCGAGCCGCTGGCCGCCCAGACCGGGGAGATGGAGGCGCTCTACGATTTAACCCTCATGGAGCGGGGCGGACGCATTGCCGGTTGGCGGCTGGGGCAGGCGCAGCAGGCGCAGGTGGCCGCGGCCCTGCGCGCGCTGGCGGAGCCGGAGGTCCTTCGGCGGCGGCATGGCATCGACGACAAGCCGATGCTTCTCTTTGCCGTGGGGGATGGCAATCACTCCCTGGCGACCGCCAAGGAGTGCTACGAGCGGCAGAAGCGGCTGACCGCCCCGGAGCGCTGGGCGGGACTGCCCGCCCGCTATGCCCTGGTGGAGCTGGTGAACCTCCACGAGGAGGCCCTGGAGTTTGAGGCCATCCACCGGGTGGTCTTTGGGGTAGCGCCCAAGCAGCTGCTCTCCGCATTGCTGGAGGCCTACCCCGGCGCGTACCAGGGGAAGGGGAAGGGGGAGGGGCACCTGCTCCAGTACGTCCACCGGGACGGCATGGGGACCATCACCGTCCCGCGCCCCGCGGCCCGGCTCCCGGTGGGCACCCTGCAGAGCTTTTTAGACGGCTATGTGGCCCGGCACGGGGGGCGGATTGACTACATCCACGGGGAAGACGTCACCCGCGGCCTTGCCCGGCAGCAGGGGAACATCGGCTTCCTCCTGCCCGCCATAGGCAAGGAGCAGCTCTTCCCCACGGTCATTTTGGACGGCGCGCTGCCCCGCAAGACCTTTTCCATGGGAGAGGCCCACGACAAGCGTTTTTATCTGGAGGCTCGCAAAATCCGGTAGTAAGGAGGCGGTTTCATGCCCAGGCTGGAGCTTCAGGCCCGCGCGAAGCTGAATCTCACCCTGGATGTACTCGACAGACGGCCGGACGGATACCACAATATGCGCATGATTATGCAGTCGGTGGACCTGGGGGACAAGATCACCCTTGAGACGCGTCCCACCGGCGGCCTGACGGTGCACACCAATATGAAGTTTCTGCCCAACGACGAGCGCAACCTGGCCGCCCAGGCGGCGCTGCGCTTTGCGGCGCAGACAGGCAAGCGCTGGGATGGCCTGCACATCAACGTTCAAAAGAACATCCCCGTCTGCGCGGGGATGGCGGGCGGAAGCAGCGACGCCGCCGCCGTGCTCCGGGGCCTCAATGAGCTCACCGGCGCGGGGCTGGACGCGGAGGCGCTGGCCGGCATTGGGGCGGGAGTGGGCTCCGATGTGCCCTATTGCCTCATGGGCGGCACCGCCCTGGCCGAGGGTAGAGGGGAGCGCCTGACGCCCCTGCCGCCCCTGCCCGCCTGCCATATCGTCATCTGCAAGCCCCGGTTCCCCGTGGCCACCCCCAAGCTGTTTGAGCGGCTGAGGGGGAGAAAGCTCCGCTGCCGCCCCGACACCGACGGCGCGCGCAGGGCGCTGGAGGAGGGGGATTTGCCCGGGGTGGCCCGGCGGATGTACAATGTCTTTGAAGGCGTGCTGCAGCCGCGCCAGGAGAGAGAGGTGGCCTCCATCAAGCATCTGCTGGTCAATTGCGGTGCCCTGGGCGCCACCATGAGCGGAACAGGCCCCACTGTCTTTGGCCTTTTCAACGTGGAGCAGCAGGCGCTGGCCGCGGCGGAGGCGCTGGCCGTACAGTACCGGGACGTTTTTTTGACCCGGCCGGTATAAAAAGGAAACACACCGTCCAAACTGTAAGAGACGGGCCCGCGCTGACGGGGACCTGTACATATACAATGGACGGTGTTTTTATGTCTATTAAGCTGCATGGGAAGCGGGGAACCGGCCTGCGGCGCTGGGAGATCGCGCTGATGCTGGGCTTCGTCGCGGCGCTTGTTTCGGGCCTTTGGCTCACGGGGGAGCAGGCGGCGTTTTCCGAGAAGGTCATCCGGCTCCATGTGATCGCCAATTCGGACAGCGAAGGGGACCAGGCCCTCAAGCTGCGTGTGCGGGATCGCATCCTGGAGGAGAGCCGGGCATGGATGACCGCCGGCGCCGGCCTGGAGGAGACCCGCGGGCTGCTGGAGGCCCATCTGGAGGAGCTGACGGCCGCCGCCGGGCAGGAGGTGGCGGCGGCCGGATACGAGTACCGGGTGACGGCCGGCTTAGAGGACCGGGTGTGGTTCCCGACCAGAGAGTATCAGGACTTTGCCCTGCCGGCGGGACGCTATACCGCCCTGCGGGTGGTGCTGGGCGAGGGGGCGGGCCAGAACTGGTGGTGCGTGGTCTTTCCGCCCCTCTGCCTGGGCGCGGTGACCGAGCCCGTGGAGGAGACCGCGGCCGCGGCGGGGCTTTCCCCCTCCGAGGTGTCGCTGATTACCGGGGCGACAGACGGCTACGTGGTAAAGTTTAAGACCATAGAACTGTGGAACAAGCTGACGGACGGGCCGGACAGCGGGAGATAACCCCGTGTCCCCTCCGGCCCCAGCGGCGGAGGCACAGCGGTATAAAAGCAGCCCGGCGGACGGCATACAGGCCGTCCGCCGGGCGTTTTTGTTGCGGGGCACGGGTCGGGAGACAGCCCGCGTGGGGCCTTTCCGGTGTTATGGGAGCAGGTCGGAGAGGGCGGGCACCACGTCGCCGCGCCAGCCCGTGGTGGTGATGGAGGCCTCCATAGAGCGCAGGATGGCCTCCTCCGCGCACTGGGCGGCCGCCCGGAACGGGAGGTCCAGCGCGTCGTCGGAGAAAAGCGTGCCGTGGCGGACGGGGGTCTCCGATCTGGGGTCGTAAGGATTGGCGGTGGAGAAGGCCAAAAAGACCTCCCCGCTGCCCTGGGCGATGTAGGCGCCGAGCCGGGCCAGCCCCACGGAGACGCGCTTGGCCACCCGGCCAAGCTGCCGGCCGTCCAGGGGGAGGTCGGTGGCCAGGACGGCGATGCAGGAGCCCTTGTCCGGCTCCCCCGGGTCCAGCCGCCGGGCCAGCTCCGCGCCCACGGGGGCGCCGTCAATGCGCAGATCGGCCAGCAGGCCGTGGTTGGTCTGAACCAGCACGCCCAGGGTGTAGGTGGTCTCCCCCAGAGTGAGGCGCCGGGAGGCCGAGCCGATTCCGCCCTTGACGCCGTGGCAGATGGTGCCGCGGCCGGCGCCCACGCTGCCCAGCGCGAAGTCCTCACCGGCGCTCTCCAGGGCGGCGCGGACGTGCTCCGCCTTCACGGGGCGGTCCTGGATGCGGCTGAGGGTGGCGTCACAGCACTCGAATACCACCGGATTCACCGAATGGACCGTGCCGCCCTCGGCGGCGCAGAGGTCTATCATATACCCCACCAAGGCGTCGTGGACCAGTCCCACGTTGAGGGTGTTGGTGAGGGCGATGGGGGTCTCCAGCTGGCCCATCTCTTGGATTTGCATCAGCCCCATGGACTTTCCAAAGCCGTTGAGGATGCAAAGACCGGCGGGCAGCTTGTGGTAAAATGGGTTCACAGGGCAGGGGAGCACCACAGTGACGCCGGTTTTATACTGTTCGGTGTCCAGGGTGCAGTGCCCCACGCGCACACCGGGGACATCGGTAATCAGGTTGCGGGGGCCCTTGGCCAGCGCGCCGGGCGGGGGGAGCGGACGATAAGAGCTTGTTTCCATGGTCAATCCTCTTTTCATAACAAATGAAAAGCACCGGCGCGGGC
>CAYPZF010000026.1:0-9920 GCA_964415275.1 uncultured Oscillospiraceae bacterium
CAGCTCTTCTTTTCCTACACCACCCCCGAGGGCATGTCCCCCGTGGTGCTGAACGGCGTGAATCTGGAGATTGAAGAGGGCTCCTTTGTGGCGGTCTTGGGGCACAACGGCTCGGGAAAGTCCACATTGGCCAAGCATATGAACGCCATTTTAATTCCCACCGGCGGAACTGTGTGGGTAAACGGCATCAACACCACCGACGAGGCCAGACTGCTGGACATCCGGCGTACGGTGGGCATGGTCTTTCAGAATCCGGACAACCAGATCGTCGCCAACGTAGTGGAAGAGGACGTGGCCTTCGCCCCGGAGAACCTGGGCGTCCCCCCGGAGGAAATTCGCCAACGGGTAGACAGCGCCCTGCGTCTCGTGGGAATGTACGAGTACCGGGAGCACGCGCCCCATCTGCTCTCCGGCGGACAGAAGCAGCGGATTGCCATCGCGGGCGTCATCGCCATGAATCCGCGCTGTGTGGTGCTGGACGAGCCCACCGCCATGCTGGACCCCCAGGGGCGTGCCGAGGTCTTGCAGACCATCCGCCGCTTAAACCGGGAGCAGGGCGTCACCGTGGTGCTCATCACCCACCACATGGAGGAGGCCGCCCAGGCCGACCGCCTGGTGGTGATGTGCAAAGGCAAAATCGTCGCGGACGGGGTGCCGGAGCAGGTGTTCCAGGACGTGGAGGGCCTGAAGGCGGTGGGACTTTCCGTACCTGAGACGGTAGAGTTTTTGTATACCATGCGCCGCGAGGGGCTGGACCTGCCTCTGGACGCGCTCTCTGACGAGGCGTGCGCACAGGCGCTTTATAACCTGCTGAAGTGACACGGGAGCCCGGCGGTGCCGGCGCTTCTCAGAGAAATCGGGCGTCATCCCATTGGGGAGATGCACCAGACAGCAAGGGTGGAACGTAATTTGGACGCTATCATTCAGACCGAGAACCTCTCCCACACCTACAGCGCGGGTACCCCCTTTGAGCAGGTGGCCCTGCACAACGTGAATTTTACCGCCTACCGGGGGGAATATCTGGGGGTCATCGGCCACACCGGCTCGGGAAAGTCCACGCTGATTCAGCACCTCAACGGTCTGCTGAAGCCCACCTCGGGCCGGGTGCTTTTTGAGGGGCAGGACATCTGGAGCAGTAAGGAGCGGGTCCGCGCGATCCGCTTCCAGGTGGGGCTGGTCTTTCAGTACCCCGAACACCAGCTCTTTGAGGAGACGGGGTATAAAGACATCTCGTTCGGACCCAGAAACATGGGGCTGGATAAGAAGGAAATCGACCGGCGGGTGCGCACCGCCGCGGAGTTCGTCGGCCTGACACCGGACACCCTGGAGAAGTCCCCCTTTGAGCTCTCCGGCGGACAGCGGCGCCGGGTGGCCATTGCCGGGGTCATCGCCATGGAGCCGAAGGTCCTGGTGCTGGATGAGCCCACGGCAGGTCTGGACCCGGCGGCGGTGGAGAGCATCCTCCAGAACATCCACGACTATCAGAGGGCCCGGAACGCAACCATTATTCTGGTGAGCCACTCCATGGAGGAGGTGGCCCGCTCGGTGGACCGCCTGGTGGTGGTCAACGACGCCGAGCTCGCCCTGGAGGGCACGCCCGACCATGTTTTTTCCCACGATGTGGAGCTGAAGGAGATGGGGCTCGCGATTCCCCAGATTACAAGGGTGTTCCACCGGATTCGGGCCATGGGGGTGGACATCTCTCCGTCGGTCTATACCATGGAGCAGGCGAAGGCGGCCCTCCTGGCGGCGCTGGCGCGGAAAGGGGCGGTATAGATGGCACTGAAGGACATCACCCTGGGCCAATACTTCCCAGGCAGCACCATCATCCACCGGCTGGACCCGCGCACCAAGCTGCTCTGCACCACCATATATATTGTCGCCCTGTTTTTGGCCAGGTCGGTCCTCACCTACGGCATCCTGATGGGGGCCCTGGTTTTGTGTATCCTTTTATCGAAGGTAAAGCCCTCGGTCATCCTCCAGGGACTCAAGCCGGTGCTCCTCATTATCCTCATCACCGCGCTGTTAAACCTGTTTTATACCCCGGGAGAGCCCATTGTCTCATTCTGGGTCCTAAAGGTCTCGAGAGAGGGCATTTGGGCGGCGGTCTCCATGATCTTGCGCATCTCACTGCTCATCACCTGCACCTTTTTACTCACCTACACCACCTCGCCCATCCTGCTCACCGACGGGATTGAGAAGCTGCTGAACCCCTTAAAGGCGGTGAAGGTACCGGTCCATGAGCTGTCCATGATGATGAGCATTGCCCTGCGGTTTATTCCCACGCTGATTGAGGAGACCGACAAAATCATGTCCGCGCAAAAGGCGCGGGGCGCGGACTTTGAGACGGGCAACCTCATTCAGAAGGCGAGGGCCCTGGTTCCCCTGCTGGTGCCCCTCTTTATTTCGGCCTTTCGCCGGGCCGATGAGCTGGCCATCGCCATGGAGTGCCGCTGTTACCACGGCGGCGAGGGCCGTACCCGCCTGCGGCAGCTCAAGCTCCGGCCGTCTGACATCGCCGCTCTGGCGGGCGCGCTGGCCCTCGGCGTGGGCATTGGGGTGATGAGACAGTTCGGGATATGAGAAATATCGCGTTAAAGCTGATGTACGTGGGCACCGCCTATCACGGCTGGCAGGTGCAAAAGCGGGATGTGACAGTGGCCGGGACCTTGGAAAAAGCCATGGCCACCGTTGTGGGGCACCCGGTGAAGCTCACCGGCGCGGGCCGTACCGACGCGGGAGTCCACGCGGAGGTCTATGTGGCCAACTTTCGCACCTCCTCCGCCATCCCCTGCGACCGGCTGCCCCTGGCAGTCAACACCAGGCTGCCCGACGATATTGTGGTGGAGAAAGCCTGCCAGGTGCCCGACGGGTTCAACGCCATCGGGTCCTGTAAGCGGAAGGAATACACTTACCGCATCTACAATTCACCCATCCGCAACGCCTTTTATGTGGACCGGGTCTGGTTTTACCCCAAGCGCCTGGACGAGACGGTGATGCAGGCGGCCGCCGACCGCCTTGTGGGGCGCCTTGACTTTTCCGCCATGCGCTCGGTGGGGACGGAGACCAAAACCACCGTGCGCACCGTTTACTATTTCGACGTCTCTCGTAAGGGCCATCTGATAGAGTGTAGGGTATGCGCGGACGGGTTTTTATACAATATGGCGCGGGCAATGGTCGGGACCATTGTCTACGCCTCGGAGGGCAAGCTGCGGCCGGAGGAGCTTCCCGCCATCCTGGCGGAGGGCAACCGCACCGCGGCGGGGCCCACCGCACCGCCGGGGGGCCTGTATATGACAAACCTCTGGTACGACGAGGATGTAGTGTAGTTTATGGACGAGACCGCAACGAAAAAACCGAATATCCTCCTGCGTCTGCTCCTCTTGCTTCTGACTCTGGCCGTATTGCTGGGCGCGGTGGCCCTGGTGGCGGCCCGGGATAGGCTCAACGTGGACCGGCTCATCCGCTGGGTGCAGTACCGCGCCCTGGAGCGCAGCGAGCGGGGCGAGACCGAGCCCTTTTCTTATGAGGGGCGCGCCGATGACTTGTTTGCCGATCTGGATCACAATTTACTGCTGCTCTCCGGCTCCGCCGCCCGGATTTACTCCAACGGGGGCACCAAGCTGTTGGAGCTGCCCGTGGCGCTGACCCGGCCCGCCCTCTCCGTGGGCCAGTCCAGCGCCGTTTTGTACGACATCGGCGGCACACAGCTGCGTGTCCTCTCAGGGCGGGAGGAGGCCTTCTCCCTCTCTATGGAGGAGAAGGGAACGCTCCTGTCCGCCTCGCTCAATCAAAACGACTGGCTGGCGGTCACCACCCGGGAGAGCGGGTATAAGGGCGTGGCGACGGTGTATGACGCCGGGTGTGATACGGTGATGGCGGTGCGCCTGTCCAGCCGTTTTCTAATGGACGCCGTGGTGACCGGAGACAACAGGTCGCTGGTCGCTGTGGCCTTGGGACAGGAGGACGGCATGTTTCAGAGCACCCTTCTGTTTTATGCCCTGGACGGCAGTGAAACGCCTTACGCGTCCTGCCCCCTGCCCAATGATGTGGTCCTGGCGCTCCGAAGCGGGGGGGACGGCGTCTGGGCCGTAGGGGAAACCGGGCTGTCCATCTTTTCCAACGCGGGTGCCCCGCTGGGCGCCTACGACTTTGAGGGCCGCCATCTCAGGGACGCCAACTTGCATGGAGACGGCTTCGCCGCCCTGCTGTTGGGAAAATACCGGGTGGGCAGCGCCGCCGAGCTGGTCACGGTGGGCCCCGACGGCGGGCTCCTCGGCGCCCTCCCCCTGAGCGAACAGGTCCTCTCCCTCTCCGCGGCGGGCCGGTACCTGGCGGTCCTGACCGCCGACCGGCTGGACATATACACCCGGGACTTAACCCCCTACGCCACCCTGGAGGGCACCCGGAGCGCCCGCAATGTGGTGCTGCGGAGCGACGGCAGCGCGTTTTTGGTGGGCAGTGAGACCGCGCAGCTCTACATCCCCGGATGAGAGGAGGTACATCACGGTGACAGGGTATCTTGCAGTGGACCTGATCCTGGCGGTGATTTTGCTTTTGTTTGCCCGGGCCGGCGCGAAAAAGGGCCTGGTACTTACGCTGTGCTCTCTGATTGCCGTCGTTGTGGCCTTGCTGGCGGCCTCCCTGGCGGCCGATCTGCTCACCCCTTTGGCGGTGGATATGGCGGCGCCAAAGCTCACCTCTCGGGTGGAGGAAAAGCTCACGGAGCAGCTCCCCGAGGGGAGCGTACCCAGCACCGAAGGGCTGCGGGAGCGAATCGACGGACTCAGACTGCCCGAGCCCATCAAGGATACGCTGCGGGAGACGCTGGCGCGGTTCCGGGAGGGGACAGACAACGCCATCCGCGAGGTGAGCGCGGCCATGGCCCGCTCCCTGGCCGAGGTGGTGCTCTACTTCCTCCTCTTCGTGCTGGCGTTTGTCCTGGCGCTCTTTTTGTGGACGCTGCTCAGCCGCGCCCTGAACTTGGTGACAAAGCTGCCGGGGCTTCATTTTCTGAACCGGCTGGGCGGCGTTTTGATGGGCCTGCTCAAGGGCGGATTGCTTCTCTTTATCGCCGCGTGGGCGGTGGACTATCTGGGGATACCGGTTCCGGAGGATATGGTGGAGCACACTGTGATCCTCCGCTGGTTTATGATAACCAATCCATTGGCATTGCTCCCATAATCTGTTTTCCTAAAATTCATACCCAGTTCATATTCTTATGGTAGTTTGAGCTATAATGTGTAGCCATGCGGCCAAATCAGCATCGCCGCGTTGTCTCCAGGACGACAGGTCCGAAAAGGAGTGGATAATCATGCAGCCTACTCTATGTAGTAGATGCCACAAAAACGTGGCCGTTATTTTCATCACGAAGATAGAGGGGAGCCAGACGAAAAACGAAGGGCTCTGCTTAAAGTGCGCCAAGGAGCTGAAGATCAAACCGGTGACCGATATGATAGATAAGATGGGGATTTCTGACGACGATTTAGACGGGCTGACCAGCGAGATGATGTCCGCCTTTGGCGGCGCCGAGGGCACGGAAGGCCTGCTTCCCCAGACCGAGGAGAACAAGGACAGCGACGACGACGGGCGGACGGCCACCTTCCCCTTCCTCAACCGGCTGTTTAGCGGCGCGGGCTCGGAGGGGGGGCAGAGCGGCGAATTGGCCCCCCGGCCCTCCAGGGAGGAGAAAAACGGCGGCGCCAATGTCAAGACGGAGCCCCGCCAGACCAAGCGCAAGTTTTTAGAGAACTACTGCATTTCCCTCACCCAGCAGGCCGCGTCGGGCAAGCTGGACCGGCTGATAGGCCGCACCCAGGAGCTGGAACGGGTGGTGCAGATCCTCAACCGCCGCCAAAAAAACAACCCCTGCCTCATCGGAGAGCCCGGCGTGGGCAAAACAGCCATCGCCGAGGGCCTTGCCATGCAGATTGTGGAGGGCAAGGTGCCCTACAAGCTGCGGGAAAAGGAGGTCTATCTGCTGGACCTCACCTCCCTGGTGGCCGGCACCCAGTTTCGCGGCCAGTTTGAAAGCCGCATGAAGGGTCTCATCGAGGAGATTAAAAAGCTGGGCAACATCATTCTGGTGATCGACGAGGTACATAACCTGGTGGGCGCCGGAGATGCCGAGGGCTCCATGAACGCCGCCAACATCTTAAAGCCCGCCCTCTCCCGGGGTGAGATTCAGGTGATTGGCGCCACTACCTTCTCCGAGTACCGCAAGTATATTGAAAAGGACTCCGCCCTGGAGCGCCGGTTTCAGCCGGTCATCGTGAACGAGCCCTCCCTGGAGGAGACGGTGGAGATTATCCGCGGCGTGGCGCCTTACTACGAGGCCTACCACCAGGTGACCATCAGCCCGGAGATTGCCCGGCTGGCGGTTGTCATGAGTGAGCGCTATATCACCGATCGTTTCCTGCCCGACAAGGCCATTGACTTGATTGACGAGGCCTGTTCCGACGTGAACCTGAAGAACCGGACACTGAGCAGGAAGGCAGAGCTCCAAAAGGAGCTGGACGACCTGACCAGAGAGCGGGAGGTCATGGTGGCCGACGGCAGCGAAAAGGCCTATGAGCGGCTGGCCACCCTGAAGAGCACCGAGCTGCGCCTGCAGGAGGAGCTGACCAAACTGGAGGAGGAGGAAGCGCCTCCTCTCACGGCGGAGAGCCTGGCCCGGGTCATTGAGCTGTGGACCAAGATTCCCGCCAGCCAGATTCAGGAGCAGGAGTATGAGCGCCTGGCCAAGCTGGAGGAGCGCCTGAAGGCCAACATCATCGGGCAGGACGAGGCGGTAGCGGCAGTGGCCTCCGCCATCCGGCGGGGCCGGGTGGGCATTGCCTCCAAGCGCAAGCCGGTCTCCTTCATCTTTGTGGGCTCCACCGGCGTCGGCAAAACCGAGCTGGTCAAGCGCCTGGCCCAGGATTTGTTTAACACGCCGGAGTCCCTGATTCGGCTGGACATGTCCGAGTTCATGGAAAAGCACTCGGTCTCACGCATCATCGGCTCTCCGCCGGGCTATGTGGGGTACGACGAGGCGGGGCAGCTCACAGAGAAAATCCGCCGCAAGCCCTATTCGGTGGTGCTCTTTGACGAGATCGAGAAGGCCCACCCCGACGTGCTGAACGTCCTGCTGCAAATTCTGGACGACGGACATATCACCGACGCCCAGGGGCGGACGGTCAATTTTGAGAACACCGTGATTGTGATGACCTCCAACGCCGGCAGCGACTCCAAGGTAGGAGCGGTGGGCTTTGGCCGCACCGCCAATGAGCAGGGCAAGGAGCGGGCCATGAAGGCCCTGCAGAGCTTCCTGCGACCCGAGTTCATCAACCGGGTGGATGAGGTGGTCTATTTCAACCAGCTCTCCGAAGAGGACTTTAAGGGCATCGCGGTCATCATGCTCACCGAGCTGCAAAACACCCTGCGGGAAAAGGGCATACGCCTGACATGGGAGGCCCCTGCCTTGGACTACCTGGTCAAGAAGTCCTATTCCACCGCCTACGGCGCCCGCAACCTCCGCCGCCTCATCCAAAAGGAGCTGGAGGACCCCATTGCCACAAAGATCATTGAGAACTACATGACCCCCATCACGCAGATCAAGGCGCATTCCTCCGATGGGACCGGGCTGGAGCTCCTGGCATTGTAATGAAGAGAAAAAGCGGCCGTCACGGGCTCTCCGTGACGGCCGCTCTTTTTCGGCATGGGAGACGGGGAAGCGCGCGGGGGCAGTGTCCGCCCCCGCGCGCGTTCTCGTCTCTTAGTTGTAAAAGCTGTGGTTGCCGATGATCTCCACCAGGGTGCGGTTGCGGGAGGCCCAGCAGCTCAGCCCCGCCACATTGAAGAAGAGGCTGCCCTCCGCTTCCCGCGCGCCGTCCAGGCAGAGCTTGGCGGCCACCACGCTGGAGGCGTTGGGTTCCCGGTGGACGGAGCCGCTGCGGGCGGGACTGAACTGGTAGGAGCCCCCGCGGCGGTCGAAGATAACATCGTAAATGGTGTTCGGGTAATTGGGGTGCGCCACCCGGTTGAGAATCACGGTACCCACCGCGACCTTTCCGGCCATGGGCTGGTTCCCGCTCTCGGCGTAGATGATACGGGAGAGCCAGCGCACGTCGTCCGGGGCGTAGTAGGTGCCCCCGGGCTCCAGGGGGCCGGACCCTGACGTGATGCGGATGTCTCCGGTGGCGCTGTCCCAGAGCACCGCGGCGCCAAAGGCGGTGGCCAAGGTGCGCACAGGCACCAGGATCTCGCCGTTTTCAGCCCACACACCGTCGGGGACGTAGAGATACCGCTCATTGGCCACGACATAGCAGTCGCCGGGCCGAGCCATAAGGGTGAGACTTTCTCCCGTAATAGAGGCCTGTCCATTCGCCCAGATCACCTGCGCGTCGGGCAGAAGGGCTTCCGCCAGCCTGCGGAGGGAGAAATACGTGGTTTGGTCGTGGATAACGGCCTCAGACACCGGCATAATCGCCCGGTCATTGACATAGACCATGGGTCCGGCGGCCCGAGGGAAGAGTGCATCCTCCTGGGTAGCGAGCACTTCCGCGAGAGGGAGGACTGTTTCCTCCTCCAAAAGGAGCGGCTCATCCACGGCCAGCGTGTACTCCCTAAGGGCAAACAAAACGGGGATACACAGCAAGATTGCAACGATCCGTCTCTTCAAGAAATTTCACTCCTGTATCTGCTTTTTTACTTTTTGTTGCTATATTGTAACCTGTTTGATACAAAAAAGCAAGGATAAGTTTTGCCGCTTCTTGTCGGAGGCTGTCTGATTACCGGTAAAAGTCGTGGCCCCCAATGGTGGTCACGTAGGAACGGTTCCGCACAATCCAAAAGCTCTGGGCCTTGGAGGGGGCCAAAAAGTACAGGGCCCCGTCGGCTGTCCGGGCGCCGTCCAGGCAAAGCTGAGCGGCCAAAACGCTCTCCTCGGTGGGCGTGTCGTAGACGCTGCCGTTGCGCACGGGCTCAAACTGTCCGCCCCAGCGGCTGTCAAAAATGACATCGTAGATGGTGCCGGGGAAGTCGGGACTGTCCACCCGGTTGAGCACCACGCAGCCCACGGCGATTTTACCCTTCAGGCTTTCCCCCCGGCTCTCGGCGCTGATAATACGGGAGAGCCAGTAGAGATCGTCGGCGCTGTAATTGCTAGGGGCCTCCAGGCTGTTCCCCCCGGGGGTGGCGCCGGATGACGCCAGCAGGACACTGCGCGTGGCGGGGTCCCACTCCACCCCGCACGCCAGCGCCCGGGCCAATGTCCGGATGGGCACCAGGGTGGTGCCGTTCAGCGCTTTGACGGAGCCGGGTATGTAACTGCCGTTGCAGACGAGCCAAAGGTCGCCCGGACGAGCGGTGAGAGTCAGGCTGTCCCCCGTTACCACAGCCTGGCCGGAGGCCCAGGTGACCGTGGCGTTGTCGCATAGCGCACCGACCATCTGGCGCAGGGAGACGTAGGTGGTGCCGTTCTCTACTCTGCAGGTGACGGGCAGCGCGGCGCCATCCAGAAGAATCTGGACCCCCAAGGCGGAGGAGGAGGCCAGGGCCAGCAAGCAGAGGGCCCAGGCGATGAGTTGTCTTTTCATAAGGAGACGCCCCTTTCCGAGTTTGTAACTGAATTGTAACTATTTTTAACCGGAGAGGCAAGGTGAAAAATTTTCCAATGGGCAATCCTTCCGGATTTTCCGGTGGAAATGTGTGGTTCCCTCTTGACGGGCAACGAAAAACTGGTATAATAGCAATGTTGCGTTTTCCGTGGCCGTAACAGGTGCCCCAATTGCCCTGGGCACACGGTCGGACAAGCAAAGCATGGAGCAGTATCGAAGAGGTCATAACGAGCACGATTGGAAATCGTGTGACGGTCAAAAGCCGTCCGAGGGTTCGAATCCCTCCTGCTCCGCCAAAGAGAACAGGATTGCCTTTTACTT
>CAYPZF010000027.1:0-9909 GCA_964415275.1 uncultured Oscillospiraceae bacterium
CCGTTGTTCCTTTTCTTTCCCTACGCCGTTCTCGTCAAGGGGCCGGCGGCAATCCGGGAAAGCATTGTTGATTTTTTCTCTAGGATTCCCCATCCATCCGT
Source organism: uncultured Oscillospiraceae bacterium (assembly GCA_964415275.1). Lineage (GTDB taxonomy): Bacteria > Bacillota > Clostridia > Oscillospirales > Oscillospiraceae > JAEWRY01. The sequence goes on from CAYPZF010000027.1 coordinate 102, forward strand.
GCTATAATAATTTTAATTGTTTTGATTTTTCAGTATGAAGGAGTACGGCATGATTACAGTTTCCAACCTGGGGCTCCAGTACGGCGGCTCAGTTCTTTTTTCCCATGTGGACCTTCAGTTCACCCGCGGCAATTGTTACGGCATCATCGGCGCCAACGGGGCGGGCAAGTCCACGTTTTTAAAGCTGCTCTCCGGCGAGCTGGACTCCACCACCGGCTCCGTCTCTGTCCTGCCCAAGACCCGCATGTCGGTGTTAAAGCAGGAGCAGAACGCCTACGACGCCTATTCGGTCATGGACACCGTCATTCTGGGCAACCAGCGGCTCTACAACATTGGCAGGGAAAAGGACGCGCTCTACGCCAAGGAGGAGATGACCGACGAGGACGGCATCCGCGCCTGCGAGCTGGAGGAGGAGTATGCCGAGCTGGGCGGCTGGGAGGCGGAGAGCGACGCTTCCCGCATCCTCCAGGGGCTCGGCATCCGGGTGGAGCTCCATCAGGACGCGATGTCCGCCCTGGACGGACGGCTCAAGGTCAAGGTGCTGTTGGCCCAGGCCCTCTTCGGCAACCCCGACATCCTCCTGCTGGACGAGCCCACCAACAACCTGGACATCAACGCGGTCAACTGGCTGGAGGATTTTTTGCTGGAGTTCCCCGGCACCGTGATTGTGGTCAGTCACGACCGCCACTTTCTCAACACCATCTGCACCCACATTGTGGACATCGACTACAATAAGATTAAGATGTACGTAGGCAACTACGACTTCTGGTACGAGTCCTCCCAGCTCGTCCAGCAGCTCCTCAAAAACCAGAGCAAAAAGAACGAAGAGAAAATCAAGGACCTCCAGGAGTTCATTGCCCGGTTTTCCGCCAACAAATCCAAGAGCAGGCAGGCCACCGCGCGCCGGAAGCTGCTGGACAAGCTCACTGTGGACGAGCTGCCCGCCTCCTCCCGCCGCTACCCCTGGGTCGGCTTCAAGCCCGACCGGGAGGTGGGCAAGGATATTTTATCCGTTACGGAGGTCTCCAAGACCATCGACGGGGTCAGGGTGCTGAACAATGTGAGCTTCACCGTAAGCCACGGCGACAAGATCGCCCTGGTGGGCGAGAGCGAAACCGCCCACACCGCCCTGTTTAAGCTCCTCACCGGGGAGCTGGAGCCCGACGAGGGCACCGTAAAGTGGGGCCAGACCGCCACCTTTTCCTATTTCCCCAAGGACAACTCCGCCTTCTTTCAAGACTGCGAAGACAGCCTCTTGGACTGGCTGCGCCAGTTTTCCGAGGACAAGCACGAGGCCTACCTCCGCGGCTTTCTGGGCCGTATGCTCTTCTCCGGTGACGACATTTACAAGCCGGTCAAGGTCCTCTCCGGCGGCGAGAAGGTGCGCTGCATGCTCTCCCGCATGATGCTCTCCGGCGCCAACGTTCTGCTGCTGGACCAGCCCACCAACCACCTGGACCTGGAGTCCATCTCCGCCCTCAACAACGGCCTGGCCGACGTCAAATGCAACGTCCTCTTCGCCTCCCACGACCACCAGCTGGTTCAAACCGTGGCCAACCGCATCTTTGACTTCACGCCTGAGGGCGGGCTCATCGACCGCAGGACCACCTACGATGAGTATCTGGAGCTGCAGGCGCGGGACTAACCGGGGGGGGAGGGCCTCACCCCTCCGCGCCCCGGCGGAGCGCACCCCGAGCCCCGGGGAGACTTTTTTGAGAGGACTGTCGTCATGCGAAAAGAGATTGCACTTCCCAGCCTGGCCGTCGCGGGCGGCGTCGCGGGCTTTTTCCTCCGCCGCTGGGGCCTTGCCACCACCTTCGAGGCGGACACCGGCCTGCCCGTCCCGGGGGCGCCCGCCACCCTGGCTCTGCTCGCGCTCTCCCTGGCGCTGGCCGGGGTCCTTCTCTTTTTTTGCGTCAGGTTCCGCGCCCCGTTCCCGGACGGGTTCGGCCAGGCCTTCCGTCTGATCGGCGCCGCCCAAGCCGCGCTGGTCACCGCCGCCGGGCTCCTGCTGGGCGCGGCGGGCGTGCTGCGCCTTACCGCCCTGCCCAACGCTGTGCTTCAGCTCAGGGCCTCCAGCCCCCACCAGGTCTCCACGCTTCAGGTTTTGATGTCCGCCGCCCCCCAGCTTCTGCTGTCCCTTCTCTGCCTCTGCTCTGCCGTCTGCGTTGTGCTCATCGCCAAACACAGCTACCGGGGCACGGGGCCGGCCCCCCGCAGCGGCCTGCCTCTGGTCCCCGCCTACACCTGCGGCCTCTGGCTCATCACCGCCTACCAGGCCCGCGCGGGGGACCCGGTCATGCTGGATTACCTGTACGAGTTTCTCGCCATCATGGCCGTTCTGCTGGCCCTCTATTTCATGGCGGGGTTCTCTTTCGGCCGCCCCAGGGCCGGCCAGACCGCCTTTTTCTGCCTGCTGGCCGTCTGCCTCTCCTTCATCACCTTGGCCGACGTCCACGACCTTTCCGGCACCCTGATGTATCTCTGCTCCATCTGTTATCTGACCGCCTCCGCCTTTGCCCTGCTGCACAACGGCCGGGAGCCGGACAGCGGTTCTGAATACGGCACGCCCCCATCCGCAGAAGAATCACCCAAGGAGGACTGACCGCCATGGCTCAAAAGAAATATTATATCACCACCCCCATCTACTATCCCTCAGATAAGCTCCACATCGGCCACACCTACTGTACCGTGGCCGCCGACACCATGGCCCGATACAAGCGGCTCCAGGGTTATGATGTGATGTTCCTCACCGGCACCGACGAGCACGGCCAGAAGATCGAGGAGAAGGCCAAGGCCGCAGGCGTTTCCCCCAAGCAGTTTGTGGACCGCGTTGTAGAGGGCAAGGGCGGCATTCTGGACCTGTGGAAGCTGATGGACATCTCCAACGACCGCTTCATCCGCACCACCGACGACTGCCACGTGGCGGCCATCCAGCGCATTTTCAAGACACTCCACGACCAGGGTGATATCTATAAGTCCAAATACGTGGGCAAATACTGCACCCCCTGCGAGTCCTTCTGGACCGAGACCCAGCTGGTGGACGGCAAGTGCCCCGACTGCGGCCGCGCGGTCAGGGACGCGGAGGAGGAGGCCTACTTTTTCCGGCTCTCCAACTATCAGGACCGGCTCTTGGCCCTCTACGAGGAAAACCCCTCGTTTCTGGAGCCTGCCAGCCGCCGCCACGAGATGCTCAACAACTTCCTGAAGCCCGGTCTGGAGGATCTGTGCGTCTCCCGCACCTCGTTTACCTGGGGTGTGCCTGTGGACTTCGACCCCGGCCACGTGGTCTATGTGTGGGTGGACGCCCTGTCCAACTATATCACCGCCCTGGGCTATGGGAACGATCAGTACACCGGCTTCGACAAGTTCTGGCCCGCCGACGTCCACTTCGTGGGCAAAGAGATTGTCCGGTTTCACGCCATCATCTGGCCCGCCCTGCTCATGGCCCTGGGCCTGCCCCTGCCCAAGCAGGTATACGGCCACGGCTGGCTGCTGCTGGACGGCGGCAAGATGTCCAAATCCAAGGGCAATGTGGTGGACCCTGTAGTGCTGGCCGACCGCTACGGGGTAGACGCGCTGCGCTATTTCCTGCTGCGTGAGTTCCCCTTCGGCTCCGACGGTACCTTTTCCAACGAGCTGCTCATCTCCCGCATCAACACCGACCTGGCCAACGACCTGGGCAATCTGCTCTCCCGCACCACCGCCATGGTGGGCAAATATTTCGGCGGTATCCTGCCCGCCCGGCAGACGGCGGACCCCATGGACGACGAGCTGATCGCGATGGCCGCGGGCCTGCGGGAGAAGTACGAGGCCCATATGGAGCGCTACGCCTTCCAGGCCGCCCTCACCGAGGTCTTTGCCATCATCAGCCGGGCCAATAAGTATATCGACGAGACCGCCCCCTGGGTCCTCTCCCGGGACGAGGCCGAGCTGCCCCGCCTGGCCCGGGTGATGTACAATCTGCTGGAGAGCCTGCGCGTCTGCGGCATCCTGCTCACTCCCTTCACCCCCGGCACCTGTACCCGGCTCTTCGCCCAGATCGGCGCGGCCCCGGAGGTCACCACCTGGCAGTCCGCCGACGCCTGGGGCCTGCTCCCGGCCGACGCGGCGGTATCCAAGGGGGAAAACCTCTTCCCCCGCATTGACGTGGCCAAGGAGCTGGCCGCCCTGGAGCTGGCCGCCGCGCCCCCCGCGCCGGAGGCCCCGGCGCCCATCACCATCGACGACTTTTCCAAGGTCCGGTTCACCGTCTGCAAGGTTCTGGCCTGCGAGAACGTGAAGAAGAGCGACAAACTCCTCAAATTCCAGCTGGACGACGGCTCCGGCACCCCCCGCGAGATTCTCTCCGGCATCGCTCAGTACTACAGGCCGGAGGACCTGGTGGGCAAAACCGTGGTGGCCTGCACCAATCTGGCCCCCCGGAAGATGATGGGCCGGGAATCCAACGGCATGCTCATTTCCGCCGAGCAGGGGGACAGCCTCCATCTGCTCCTGCTGGACGACGGCATCCCCGCCGGCGCCACCCTCTGCTGACGCGCGCCGGCGTCTCAGACCGATTGAGGTGACTTGTATGCAGTTATTCGACACCCACGCCCACTACGACAACAACGCCTTCCGCGCCGACCGGGACGCCCTGCTCCCCGCCCTGCCCGACCGGGGGGTGACGCTGGTGGTCTGCCCCGGCTGTGACATCGACTCCTCCCGGGCCTGTGTCCGCCTGGCCGACCAATATCCCCACGTCTACGCCGCCGTGGGCATCCACCCCCACGACGCCAAGGATGTGCCCGCCGGCTGGCTGGCCGGCCTGGCCGCCCTCTCCTGCCACCCCAAGGTGAGGGCTCTGGGCGAGATGGGGCTGGACTATTACCGCAACCTCTCCCCTAGGGAGGTGCAGCAGGAGGTCTTCCGCGCCCAGATGGACCTGGCCGGGAAGCTGGACATGCCCGTCATCGTCCACAACCGGGAGGCCCACCGGGACTGTCTGGAGGTGGTGCGCGCCTACCCCAACGTCACCGGCGTCTACCACTGCTACTCCGGCGGCCTGGAGGACGCCAAAACCCTGGTGGACTACGGCTGGATGATCTCCTTCGCCGGCACCGTCACCTACAAAAACGCCAGGCGGGCCCTGGAGGTCATCAAGTGGCTGCCCATGGACCGTATTATGATTGAGACCGACGCCCCCTACCTGACGCCGGAGCCCTTCCGCGGCAAGCGCAACGACTCCGGCTATGTTTACCGGGTGGCCGAGGCCATCGCCGAGATAAAGGCCCTGCCGGTAGAGGCGGTGGCCGAGGCCACGCTGGAAAACGGCAAACGGTTTTTCGGCATCGCCTGACGGGAAAGGAGCATTTTTATGATGACCATCAGCTATGAATATGACCGCGGCCTCTATATCAACCTGACCAACCGCTGCGACTGCGCCTGCGTCTTCTGCCTGCGGCACAACGGGCACAAGGGCAGCATTTACGCCGACGACCTCTGGCTGGAGCATGAGCCGACTAGGGAGGAGGCCCTGGCCGACCTGCTGGCCCGGGACCTGCCCTCTTACACCGAGCTGGTGTTCTGCGGATTTGGCGAGCCCATGTACCGGGTGGACGACATTGTCTGGCTGGTGGACGAGTTAAAGCGTCAGGTCCCCAACCTGCCCCCGGTGCGCGTCAACACCAACGGCCACGCCAATCTCATCCACGGCCGGGACGTCACGCCCCAACTGGAGGGGCGGATCGACCTCCTCTCCGTCTCGCTCAACGCGGCCACGCCGGAGGAGTATGTGGCGGTGACCCGCCCCAAGGACGGCACGGCCGCCTGGGAGGCCATGCTGGACTTCACCCGCCGGGCCGCCGCCTACGTCCCCACCGTGATGCTCACCGTGGTGGACAAGGACATGACCCCGGCCCAGTTGGACGGCTGCCGGGCCATCGCCGCCCAGCTGGGCGTCTACCTCCGCATTCGCGCCTATATTCCGGACTGAACTGGCGCCCCGCCCGCCAAAACTCCGGGCCTCTCGTGAGGGGCCCGGGGTTCATTTGTTGTTTCAGCTCCCCGGACAGGCAAGTCGGCCTGTTTTCTTTCATATGCTCTTGGGGAGGTGGTAGCGAATGGAACGGAAGGAAACCGTGTTGGAAAAGACCTCCCAGCTCTTGGATTTGCCCGGAGATCTGGTGGCGGGTCTGCCCCGCATCGAGCTTCTGGGTGACCGGGAGCTGCGCGTGGAGAACCACAAGGGCATTTTGGCCTACGGCACGGAGGAAATCCATATTTCAGGGGGCAAGCTCATCCTCCGTGTCAAGGGCACGGCTCTGGAGCTGCGCTCCATGAACACCCTGGAGCTGCTGATCACAGGGCATATCGCCTCGCTGGACCTGGTGTGACGCGCCATGAAAAAAATCGTCAATTATCTGCGGGGCTCAGTGACCATCACCGTCACCGGCGTGTTCCCGGAGCGCTTTCTCAACCTGTGCGCCCAGCGCGCCCTGCTGTTCTGGGGCCTCACCTGGCTGGACCCTTACACCCTGCGTCTCTCTGTCCCCCGGCGGGACGCGCGCGGGCTGGAGGACATCGCCGCGCGCACCGGCTGTACCGTGCAGGTGGACCGCCGGCAAGGCCTGCCGTTTTTCCTGCGCCGGTTTCGCAGGCGCTACGCGCTCCTGGCCGGCCTGGCCCTCTCCCTCGTGGCGGTGGGCTTCCTCTCCCGCTTCGTCCTGGTGCTGGAGGTCACCGGCAACGAGAAGGTGCCCACGGCGGCCATCCTCTCCGCGCTGGAGCAGCAGGGTGTGCGCCCGGGGGTATACGGCCCCTCCATCGACAACAGGGCGGTGGGGCATCGGGTCCTTATGGCCCTGCCTGAGCTCTCCTTCATGGCCATCAACCTCTACGGCATCCGGGCCGAAATCGTCGTGCGGGAGGCCGACCCCAGGCCGGAGGTGGTGGATGAGAGATCCCCCTCCAACGTGTACGCCGCCGCCACCGGCATCGTCACTCGCATGGAGGTGCTAAACGGCACTCCCCTCTTTGATGTGGGGGACACCGTGCTGGAGGGAGAGCTGCTCATCAGCAGCGTGGTGGACATCAAAGGACCAGAGTACAGCTCTGCGGACCTGGGCGTGCGCCTGGTCCATGCCCAGGGCAGGGTGTACGCCCGCACCTGGCGCACCCTGCACGCCGTCATCCCTCTGGAGGCGGAGGTCAAATACTACACAGGCCGGGAGGAGAGCCGCTACAGCATGACTGTTTTCGGCAGGCGCATCAATTTTGGGGGAAACAGTAGCATTTCCTTCCCTAAATATGATAAAATAAACACATGCCATACGCTGACCCTGCCCGGCGGGCAGCCGCTCCCCTTCTCCATCCGAAAGGAAACCTGCCGCGCCTACGACACCCTCCCGCTCCCCATCGACATCGCTCAGGCCTCCGCGCTGCTGGAAACCCGGCTGTGGGCGGCGTTGCACCAGGCCGTTGGCGAGGAGGGCGAGGTGCTGCGCGCCGATTTCACCGCCGCGGAGCGGGGCGACGGTCTGTTCACCGTCACCCTGCTGGCCGAGTGCCGCGAGCAGATTGGGCGCGTGGTCCCGCTGGACACCGGGACGTAAGGAGGCATGGCCTCCTGGGGAGCACACCAAACCTATGAAGGAGTTTACCAATGACAGAACAGTCCATCAGCATTGAGCGCATGGAGGAGGCCATCAACGTATTCGGCTCCTTCGACGAGAACATGCACATCATCGAGCATGAATTGGGCGTTTCCGTGGTGAGCCGGGATTCCGAGTTGAGGGTCGCCGGAGAGGCAGAGCAGGTCATGTGCGCTGTCAAGGTCATCGAGGGGCTTCTCTCCCTCTCCGCCCGGGGAGAGCACATCGGGGAGCAAAACGTGCGCTATGTCCTTGAGCTGGTCAAAAGCGGCAACGAGGCCCGCATCGACGAGATAGCCCAAGGGGTGCTCTGTGTCACTGCCAAGGGAAAGCCCATCAAACCCAAGACCATCGGTCAAAAGCGGTATGTGGACGCCATCCTGGCCAACACCGTCACCCTGGGAATCGGCCCGGCGCGCACCGGAAAGACCTCCCTCGCCGTGGCCGCCGCGGTGACCGCCTTCCGCAACAAGGCAGTCAACCGGATTATCCTCACCCGCCCGGCTGTGGAGGCCGGTGAGCGGCTTGGGTTCCTCCCCGGCGACCTGCAGAGCAAGGTGGACCCCTACCTGCGCCCCCTCTACGACGCCCTGTTCGACATGCTGGGTGCCGAGACCTATCAGAAATACCTGGAGCGCGGCAACATCGAGGTGGCCCCTCTGGCCTATATGCGCGGACGCACGCTGGACGACTCCTTTATCATCCTGGACGAGGCCCAGAACACCAGCCGGGAGCAGATGAAGATGTTTCTCACCCGTATGGGCTTCGGGTCTAAAATCGTCATCACCGGCGACATCACCCAGGTGGACCTGCCCGCTGAAAAGGTGAGCGGCCTGCGTGAGGCCATGCGCATTTTAAAGGGCGTGGAGGACATTGAAATCTGCCGCCTCACCGAGAGCGACGTGGTGCGCCATGTGATTGTCCAGCGGATTATCAGGGCCTATGAGGAGGACGAGAAGCGGCGCAAGTCGGTGGGAAAGGCGCGGGGCTGATATGGCGAGGACCCACCGCATCTCCGTCACGGCCGGCGTGCCCGGCGCGGCCGACAAGCGCGGCGCCGCCCTCATCCGGAAGGTCATCCGCGCCGCCCTGCTGGCCGAGGGGGTTTCCGTCCCCTGTGAGGTGGACGTACTGCTCACCGACGACGCGGGCATTCACAGCATCAATTTGGCACAGCGGGGGGTGGACAGGCCCACAGACGTGCTCTCCTTCCCCATGTTTGAATACCGGCCCGGCCGCCCTCCGTCGGACAGCGCGGACGCCGACCCGGGCACCGGCCTTGTCCCCCTGGGGGATATGGTGCTCTCTGTGGACCGGGTCAGGGCCCAGGCCCAGGCCCACGGCCACTCCGGCCGGCGTGAGCTGTGCTATCTGGTGGTCCACTCGGTCCTCCATCTCCTGGGCTACGACCATCTGGACGAGGGCCCGGAAAAGGCCCGGATGCGGGCCCGGGAGGAGGCCATTCTGGCCGGCCTGGGCATCACAAGGGCGTAGGGCAGAGGCACTCTGCCCTGCCCGCGCGCCCCATACTTTACTAAAGACAGAGGAACAATATTATGGAAATTCACCGCTCCGGCGTCATCTCCATCGTGGGCCGCCCCAACGTGGGCAAATCTACGCTGACCAATGCCCTGGTGGGGGAAAAGGTCGCCATCGTCACCAACAAGCCCCAGACCACCCGCAACCGCATTTGCGCCGTGCTCAACCGGGGCGGCGCTCAGTATATTTTTATGGATACGCCGGGCCTCCACAGACCGCGCACCTGCCTGGGCGACTATATGGTCAACGTGGCGCGGCAGAGCGTGGCCGACGTGGACGCCGTCCTGCTCGTGGTAGAGCCCATCGCCAACATCGGCCCGCCCGAGCGGGAACTCATCGGCCGCATCAAGGCCCTAGGGGTCCCCGCCGTTCTGCTCATCAATAAAATAGACACCGTAAAGAAGGAGGACCTGCTCCCCATCATCCAGGTTTACAGCGCGGCCCACAGCTGGAGCGCGGTGCTCCCCCTCTCGGCCAAGCACGGCGATGGAGTGGAGACCCTGCTGGACCTGCTTCAGACCTTCCTCCCCGAGGGGCCTCAGCTCTTCCCCGACGACATGGTCAGCGACCAGCCGGACCGGCAGGCCTGCGCTGAAATTGTCCGTGAAAAGCTCCTGCTCTTCCTGGACAAAGAAATC
>CAYPZF010000028.1:0-9891 GCA_964415275.1 uncultured Oscillospiraceae bacterium
GGCGGGCAGCAGCAGCGGGTGGCCATCGCCCGGGCGCTGGCCCTGCAGCCCGACATCCTCTGCTTTGACGAGCCCACCTCCGCCTTGGACCCGGAGCTCACCGGCGAGGTGCTCAAGGTCATCCGCACCCTGGCCGAGCAGAAGACCACGATGGTCATCGTCACCCATGAGATGGCCTTCGCCCGGGATGTGGCCGACCGAATCATCTTCATGGACGGCGGTGTCATCGTGGAGGAGGGAACCGCCAAAGAGGTCATTGAGAACCCGAAGGAGGAGCGGACCCGGCAGTTCCTGTGCCGGTACGCCCAATCCGGCGGATGATATGGAAACAGAGAAACCCCCTGTGCCGGATGAGCGGCAGCAGGGGGTTTTATATACTCTTTTGCCGGCGCAGCAGCTCCTCCAGGGTGGAGTGGACGGCGCCCTCGGGGCAGATCTGCTTGCAGATGCCGCAACGAATGCAGGCGCTGCTGTTGGGCGTCTGGTACACGGCGATGTCCAGCGGACAGCGCTCCCGGCACTTGCCGCAGCTCGTGCACGCGTCCAGGTCCACCCGGTAGCGGTAGAGGGCGATGCGGTTAAAGGGGCCGTAAATGGCGCCCAGGGGGCAGAGATAGCGGCAGAAGGGCCGATAGAGAACCACGGAGAGGAGCAGAAGAAAGACCAGGATGGCAACCTTCCAGGCGTAGAGCCAGCCCACAAGCTCCCGCAGAATGGGGTTGGCGATGACCAGCGGGATGCCGGCGCGCAGCGTGCCGGCGGGACACAGGAGCTTGCAGAACCAGGGCGCACCCTGTCCCAGGGCGTCCACCAGGAACAGGGGCAGGAGCACCACCAGGACGGCCAGGACCACATATCTCATCCGGGATAAAAAGCGTTCGCCGGGCAGCGCGCGCAGCTTTCTGGGCCAGGGGATTTTATGGAGCAGGTCCTGCACCAGCCCAAAGGGGCAGAGCCAGCCGCATACAAAGCGGCCGCAGAGCGCGCCCACCACCATCAGAAAGCCGATGACATAACAGGAGAACATAAACTGCCGGCTGCCCAGCACCGCCTGAAGGGCGCCGATGGGGCAGGCGCCCAGCGCGCCGGGGCAGGAGTAACAGTTCAGCCCGGGCAGGCAGAACTGCTTGGTGGGGCCGCTGTAAATCCGCCCCTTCCGAAAGCCCGCCCAGTAGCCGTTGGACAGGGCGGCGAATGCCGCCTGAAACCAGGCGCGGAAGGATTGTCTAGCCAATGCCGATGCACTCCAGACAGAGGGTGGCCGCCTTTGTATACACCGCCGCCAGCTCGCCCCGGGCCGCCCCCGCCGCGATGAGGCCCGCGCCGGCCAGCAGGAGCAGGACGGCGGTCAGAGAGCGCTTCATTCCCCCACCTCCAGAAGCAGCGCGTCAATGATCGTGCTCCAGCTCTCGTTGGTGCGGGCGGCGACGTAGAGGGAGTCGCCGATCAGATTGCCCTCCGCATCCGTGAAGAAGGCCATGGGGACGGCGCTGATCTCCCCCAGCTTGGCGGCAACCAGGTCGTCTGAGGGGAGCAGCTGCAAGCTCTGCAGGCCGGACTGGGCAAGGATATCCCGTGCCAGCTCAATCTTCGTGTCGGAAAAGGTGCCGTCCGAGTTGCGCATGTCGAGGGGAATGCCCAAAAATTGCACGCCCTGGTCGGCATATGTGGTGCGCAGCTCCTCCATATCGGGCATCTTCTTGATGCAGCTGTTACAGAAGGTGGCCCAGACATACACCATGGTGAGGGGGTGATCGGCCAGAATGGTCTCGTCCACCTCGTTGCCGTCCAGGTCTGACGTGGTGAAGGAGGCCAGGGGGGCCTGGCCGGCCGCGTCGGAGGGTTGGGCGCTGTGTTCAGCGGGGGGCGTGGTGTCCGTGTCCGCTCCGCCGCCGCAGGCGGCCAGCTGGAGCAGCAGAACTGCGCAGAGCAGCGCGACAGTCAGTCGTTTCATCGGTGGTTCTCCTTATCAGGATAGAGATGGCCCCACGGGGCGGAGGGCTTGTCTATAGTGTGAAGTCCTCCCGGCCCAGCCCGCTGAAATCGGGCAGGACGGGGCGAAGCGGCGTGCGCTTCAGGGGGTCGTACCGAAACGAGCGGCAGGAGGAACCGGGCGTTACAATGCCCCGCTTAAGGCAGGCGATGACGCCCTCCTCCAGCCAGGTGCCCTTGGCGCAGTAATCGCAGCGCGGTTCAATTTTCTTCTGAAACAGCATGGAAGGCGCCCCTCTCCTCAGTGGATATACCCCATTATATAATGAACGGACGCCTTTTTCCAGCGCTTTTTCGCAACGCGGCCAGCGCCAGCAGCAGAAAGCATACGCCGACCACCCAGGCGGCGGCCACCGAGAGGGTGAGCGTCGCCCTGAAATCCATGCCTGTGATCACCTCTACCTGCTCGGCCAAGGCGGCGGCGGGGGCGGTCTCCAGAGGGAGCACGCGGACCAAAAGACCGGTAAAGAGGGCGGCGAGCCCGCCGTGGAGCAGCTTTCCCAAAAAGTAAGTGCGGATGGAGAGGCCGCTGTCCCCCAAAAAGGAGAGCACCTGACAGTGGACGGAGAGCCCGGCCCAGCCCAGCATGAACGCGGCCATGGTCAGGCGTCCGCCGAGGGCGCCGCCGCCGGACAGCGCCGACACGCCGGAGGAGAGCTCGATGAGACCGGTGAGCAGGCGCTCCGCCCAGCCCTGAGAAAACCCCAGGGGGCCCAGGAGGAGGCCCATCAGCCGGGCCAGAGAGGAGAGCGCCCCGGACCGGAAAAGGAGCCGGATGACCACGGTAAAGAACACAACAAAGGCGCAGATGTTCAGGGTGGATTGCAGCGCGGTTCCCACCGAGCTGGTAAAGGCGAAGGAAAAGCGCTTTGCCTCAAAGCGGGGCACATATCCAGCCGGGGACTCCCGCTCCTGTCGCCTGCCGTAAAAGCGAAAGAGCAGGCCGACGCAAAGTGAGGCGGCGGCGTGGGCCAGATAGAGCATGACGCCCGCCCCGCTGCTGGCAAAGACGCCCGCGCCCACCACACCCAGGACAAAGGCGGGGCCGGAGTTGTTGCAGAAGGCCAGCAGGCGCTCCGCCTCCACCTTGGAGCAGTCGCCGTTCCGGTAGAGGGCGATGGCTGTTCTGGCCCCCACCGGATACCCGCCCACAAAGCCCAGGGCCAGGGCGGAGGCACAGGCGCCGCTGACCCGGAACAGGGGCCGCATGATGGGCTCCAGCAGCCGCCCCAGGTAGCTGGCCAGGCCCAGCTCCACCACCAGGGAGGAGAGGATGAAAAAGGGGAACAGGGAGGGGATGATTACATTTCCGCACAGAGAGAGCCCCTCTCTGGCCGCCGCCAGGCTCTCTTGGGGGAACAGCAGCAGCAGGGCCGCCGCCGCCAGCAGGGCGCCGCCGAAGAACAGGTCCCGGGCCTCCCGCTTTGTCCATAGCCGGAACAAAACGCACCACCTCCGTCCTCAATGGGTATGCGGCGGCGGCGGCAAACTTGCGTGTCCCACCGGAAAAGCGGCAGGACGGCATGGCCGGGGAGACCATGCCGTCCCGCTGTAAGGGGGGGAGCTGACTCTGGCTGCCGGGGGGTTACCGCACCTCCACCAGGCGGATTTTGCCGCCCTCCTCGGGGCTGCGGTCAAAATAAGCGGTGATGCTGTCGGAGAACGCCAGCGCGGCGGCCAGACCGTCCTCACCGGGGGTGTACCAGCGCTCCGTTGTCTTATTGTAGCACTGGACCTCTTCCCAGACGGTATAGACGGCGCTGCTTGTGGTGAGGGTCATCTCCTCGCCGTCCAGGTCAAAGGAGGTGCGCCGCAGGCCGGACAGCATGGTGAGGGTCACGTGGTTGGCAAGCTGCCCCGCGCCGCCGAAGGCCAGGCCGCCGGGCGCGCCGCTGCGCACACTGAAGAAACAGGCCGCCTGGGGGGTGATGGTCTCCGTGCCGCTGCTGTTGGCGTACCGGATCTGGACCTGGGCGGGGGTGGTGTCATGGCCCACAATCTCGGAGGTGGGGCTGCCGTCGTCGTTGTACTTGTAAATGGGCTCGTTTATGGCGTCGACGTAGACGAAATAGCCGTACTGATAGGCGTCCCCGGTCACATCGTCCAGCACCAGATACTGGACTCGGTCGGCGTAATCATAGCGCACAAACTGGACTTTGGAGGCGGGGACGGTGGCCAGGGAGATGTCCTCCAGTCTGAGCTGGCGCAGGGCGCTGCTGCCCACGGTCTCGTAGATGACCGCGTTTTCCGCCAGCGCTCTGGTGCCAAGGGTGCCGGCCGGCACGTTGAGGGAGGCGTTTGTGGAGCTGCCTGAGAGCTTGGAGAGGCTGAGGTAGCCGACTCTGCCCGAGGATACGGTGACCAGGTTGCCGTTGAGCGCCTTGACGGTGTCCTCGCTCAGGCTGATTTTCCCGGTGACGGTGAGCCCGCTGCCCAGCAGGGTGACGGAGGCGGTGCCGCCGCTGATGGAGGCCAGGCCCACGGCGGTGGATTTGACCGTGGAGGAGGAGACCACGCCGGCGACCTGATAGTCCGAGGCAAACAGCAGGGTAATCTGGTCGCCGATTTTAAAGGAGGCCAAATCAGAGATGGCGGAGGCGAGCACATCGAAGTCCTGCCCCATGACGGTGACTTTGCTGGGGGCCGCGGCGTTGGGGTAGGCGTTTTCATATGCCCCGGTCAGGCGCGCGTCGGAGACGTGGAGCACCTTGGCGGCGCTGTCGTAAGTGGCCACGTCGTACTGGCGGATATCGGCCACGGTGGCCGACGCGCCGTTTTTATAAATGGTATATCCGGTCTCCCACGCGCCGATCAGCGTGGCAAAGGGGTTGGTGGTGCCGTTTGGCCTGTTCTTTGCCACCATGGCCCGCTGCCCGGACTGGCCGGCGGCGGCGGTGGCGATGAACACATAGTCCACCTTGCCGGCGCCGTTATAGCAGAAGACCAGAGAGGTGCCGACCCTCAGGCCGGCCCAGGCGTGCTCGTAGGTGGAGGAGGAGCCGTCCTTCCAGACCACGGTGTCCAAATCCACACTGAGCTTTTCCCCACCCGCGGCGGTGACCCGGTTGGGCTGGGCGTCCAGCACGCTGACACGGCGCAGGGTGTCGCTCGTTTGGGGGCGGACGGCCAGGAGCTTGCCGTCCTTGTTCAGCAGGAGCTTGCCCCGGGTGCCCGCCAGGGTGGCGGGGAAGGAGCCGCGGTCGGTTTTATAGGTGCCGAGGGTGGTCTCCACCGAGCCGGTGGTGCCGTCGTCGGCCGTGGCGTTGGTGTTCAGGACAATGGCGTTTTCCGTGAGGCTGGCGCCCATGGTGGTGAGGTAAAGCGCGTCGCTGTCCTTTTTCTCCGTGAAGAGGAGGTTTTGGAACAGGATGGCGGCCTCGCCCCGGGAGAGCACCGCCGTGCCCGCCTTCGGCACCCCGTCGGTAAGCCCCGCCTGGGCGGCGTGGCTCAGATAGCCGTCGTACCACATGGCGCCCGCGCCCACGTCGGTGTCGGTGTAGCCCAGCAGACGCATGAGAATGGTGACGGCCTGGGCGAAGGTGATGCTCTCGTCGGGCCAGAACCTTCCGTCGCCCTTGCCGCGCACCAGGGGCTCGCCCCCTCCGGCGGGGATGCCGGCGGCGGCATTGACATAGCCAAGGGCCCAGTGGGAGGCGCCCACGTCGGGGAAGACCACCCGGTTGGCCTGGGCGCCGGCCTCTTTGCCCCGCCCGGCCACCTCCAGGGCCATCTTGCAGAACGAGGCGCGCGTGAGGGTGCCGGAGGGGTGGAAGCTGGTCCCGCCCACTCCGTTTACCACGCCCAGCAGGCGCAGGAGCTCCGCCGCCTCGGCCACGGCGGGGTCGGAGATGTCGGTGAAGGGGCGGTCGCCGCTGGCCGCCGCGGCGGGGAAAACGAGCAGCGCGCAGAGGGTGGCCGCCGCCAGCAGCAGGGCAATCATTCGTTTCAGGTTCATGTTCTTTCTCTCCTTTATTCCGATCTCAGGGCGTCCACCGGCTGGAGGCCGGAGGCCTTGACGGCGGGATACATACCGAAGATAATGCCAAGGGCCACCGAGATGAAGAAGGCACCCACGGTGATGCTGACGCCGGGGATTAATATGGTCTCGAAGCTCAGTTTGCCCACAATGAGGGTGCCCAGGTACCCCACAATGATGCCGAAGATGCCGCCGATGCTGCAGATCATAGCGGCCTCGATGAGAAATTGGACGATGATGCTCTTCCGCTCGGCGCCGATGGCCTTGCGGATGCCGATCTCCCGGGTGCGCTCCGTGACGGTGACCAGCATGATGTTCATGATGCCGATGCCGCCCACCAGCAGGGAGATGGCGGCGATGCCGCCCAAAAAGCGCTGCTGCAGCTTGTTGGCCTCGTTCTCCTGATTCTGCCAGGTGTCCTGAGGATAGACGCCGTAGCCGCCGAAGTTGGTGTTGATGAGGCCGGAGAGGAACCCGTTGAGGCTGGTGGTGACCTCTTTGACAGCGTCGGCGTCCTTCGCCTTCACCACATACTCATCGATGGGCTGGTTGTTGTTGAAATAGCGGGTCATGGTGGAGGGCAGAAGGACCATCCGGTCCATCCGCTTGATGGACTCCTCCATCCATTGGGCCTCCTCGCCGCCGCCCAGATCGGCGCCGGCGCCTTTGCTCTGGTAGACCCCCACCACCCGGAAGGGAAGCCCGTTGATGGTAATGGTCTTGTCGATGGGGTTGGCGAAGGAGAAGAGATAGTCCGCCGTGGCCGAACCCAGCACACACACCTGGTTGAGGTTCTCAATGTCCAGGTAGGAGAAGTCCCGGCCCTTGGCGATGCTGTACCCGTTGCAGAGGCCAAACTTATCGTTGCCCAGATAGATCTGGGGGTAGTCGTTGCCGGTGTCATACCCGCCGACGGACACCATGCCGCCGCCGTACCTGCCCTGGTTTTGCGACAGGGTCTTGGACTCATACTTGATGGTGGGGCCGGACCAGACATAGCCGTTGGGGGTGATGCCCAGCACACCGTCCAGGTTGAGGCAGTAGTCGTACAGCTCCTGCCCCACGTCTACCGCGCCCGAGTTGCCCCAGGTGTAGGCGTAGACGGAGATTTTGTTGCTGCCCAGGCTCTCGTAATAGGCGTTGAGGGCCATGTTCTGCCCCTTGGCGTAGGAGACCAGAATGATGACGGCGGCCAGGCCGATGATGACGCCCAGCATGGTGAGGGCGGAGCGGCCCTTGTTGGAGGAGATGGATTTGGCCGCCATTTTGATCGCTTGGCTGATGTTCACAGTGCAACCTCCTCTCGTGTGCCGTCGGCAACGATCCTGCCGTCGGAGATGCGCACAATCCGCTCGGCGGTAGCGGCGATGCCGGTGTCATGGGTAATGAGGATGATGGTGGAGCCCTCCCTGTGCAGGGTGTGGAGGATGTCCAGCACGTGCAGGCCGGTCTTGGAGTCCAGCGCGCCGGTGGGCTCGTCGGCCATGATGATAGAGGGGTGGGTGGCGATGGCCCGCGCGATGGCCACCCGCTGCTGCTGACCGCCCGACATCTCGGGGGGCCGGTGGGCGGCCCGGCTGGTGAGGTTCACCTTTTCCAGGGCCTCCATGGCCCGGTCGTACCGCTCTCTTATCCCCATACCCTGGTAGATGAGGGGGAGCTCTACATTTTCCCGGGCGTTGAGGGTGGGGATGAGGTTGAAGCCCTGGAAGACAAAGCCGATTTGCCTGTTGCGGACACGGGCCAGGGCCTTGTCGGAGAGGTCGGTGACATCCACGCCGTCCAGATGGTATTCCCCGTAGGTGGGGATGTCCAGACAGCCCAGAATATTCATCATGGTGGTCTTGCCGGAGCCGGACGCGCCGATGAGCGCCACAAACTCCCCTCGGTCGATGGAGAGGGTAATCCCGTCCAGGGCGCGGACCTCGCTCTCCTTTCCCTCATTATAAATCTTATAGAGATCTTTGATGTCAATGAGCATATCGCACCTCATCAGCCCCAGGCCTGCGTGACGTAATAGTTCACAAAGACCTCCTCGCCGCCCTCGAGCCCCTCCTTAATCTCTACGCTGTAGTTATCGGAGAGGCCGGTGGTGACGGGCACGGGGAAGTAGCCCTCCTTCTGGGAGGGGTACATGGGCGTCTCGCCGGGCATGGGCTCCGGGATGTCAATCTCCGCGGCGTTTTCCGGCTTGCTGCCGGTCTTGATAAACACCACCGAGAAGGTGTTGCCCTCCTCGTCGCTGACGTATTTCACGGATTGCATGGGCACCACGAGGCAGTCGTCGGACTGGCTGGCTACAAAGGAGTAGTCCAGCCAAACGCCCTCCATGAGGGTGCCGCCGTAATTGTCCACGGTCAGGGTGACGGGGTAGTTGGTCATGCCCTGGCCGGCCTCGGCGCCGCCGGTGTTGATGGAGGAGACCAGACCCACAAAGACATTGCCGTTCCAGTCGGTGAGCTCCACGGTCATGCCCGGCTTGACAAAGGAGATGTTCCGGTCGTCCACGGTGATGTTGACCAGCATAGTGGTGTTGTTGGAGATGATAATGACGGTGTCGCCGCTCTTGACCTCGGCCCCCTCCGTCAGATTGCAGGTGGTGACCGTGCCGTCGATGGGCGCCACGGCGTTAAAGTTGTCCAGGGCCTTCCGGCTCTCCTCCAGCTTCTCCACGGCATCCTCAATCTCGGACTGCTTGGCCCGGATGTCGCCGTCGATGGTGTCGGAGCCCATGGTGAGCAGCGCCTCGCCGGCGGATACACTGGCATGCCGCAGAAGATTGGAGGAGAGGACGGGGCCGCCCGCCTCGGTGACAATCCTGCGGACCTCGTAGTACTGGGTGAGGCTGTTTTCGTAGGGGAACACAGAGGCGCCGTCGGAGGCGGTGAGCACGGCGGCGGCACTCATGTTTTCCGTGAGGGTGCCGGGGTTGTCGAAGACCACGATCACTTCAAAGTGGACAGCGCCCTCGGGGGATATGTAGCTTACCTTATTTATCTGCTCCACCGTGCCGGTAAAGTTGCTCATCACGGCGGGAACGGAGATGGAGACGTCCTGCCCCTCGTAGATGTCGTTTTCATACACGTAACTGAAATAAAGGGAGAGCTTGAGCTTTTTATCGTTGACCAGCGTGGCGACCGACGCGCCGGTGCCCGCCTCATCGCCCGCCGTGAACTCGCTGACTTCAATGAGCTTGCCGGAGAAGGGGGCGCGGACTGTCAGGTTGTTGGCCTTTTTGTAGAGACTGTCCAGGTCCTTTTGGAGATTGTCCACCCGGTCCCGCGCCGCGGTCACCTCATCCTCGGCGGCCTGGCTGCGGATGGTGTAGAGCGGCTGACCGGCAAAGACCACGTCGCCGGCGGTGACAAACACCTCCTGGACCGTGCCGCCCTGGGTGAGGGTGATGGCCGCGGACTCCTTGGCTCTGGCGTTGCCGCTGCCCTGGACCATGCTCTGGATGGAGGACAGGGTGACCACCTGGCTCTGGATGGTGCTCTCCACCGCATCTTCATTGGTAAGAAAACGGTACAGGAAAAAAGCGCCCAGGGCCACAAGGACCAGGACGACGGCCGTAACAATCATATTACGGTTTTTTCGGCGCTTTTGCTTCTGACCGGGCGCGTTTTTAGGCGTGCTGGGGGCTTCCATCACCGGGGCTTGTTGTTCAGTCATAAATCGTTCCTCCAAAAAACAGTGCGGCGGTTACATACGTTCCATATTGTACCAGGGGACCGGGGACAAACTCAAGAACAAAGCAATGACAAATTGTTAAGAATTTCTATAGACGGGTGCTTTTACGTTAGACGCAGAGCGGGCGGGAAAGTTTCCTCCTTTTTCAAATATTGTTCCCACGCCGCGCGTCACCGCTTTTTTCCAGGCCGGTTTTTTACACTTATGTTACAAGTCGCCCGAACCACTTGACG
>CAYPZF010000029.1:0-9836 GCA_964415275.1 uncultured Oscillospiraceae bacterium
AGGGGATGCCCAGGGTCTCCCGGGTGCAGTAGCCCCGATCGACACAGTTTTTCCGGCCCCGGGGCGCGCCGTTATAGCCGGTGGAGATGGTCTCATCGCTCTTTACAATGATGGCGCCGTAACACCGGCGCAGACAGGTGGACCGGCCCAAGACGGTCTCCGCAATGTTCAGGTAATAGTTCTCCTTGTCGACACGGCCCATGCCTTGTCTCCCCTCTTCCTCTGTATGGCTGGCGCGGGGCCCAGAGAAGCGCCGCACGGAAAAAAGCGCTTTGCAAAGGGTCCATGCCGCTTTTGAGGCATTATAACACATTTTTCCGGCACTGCATAGTATGGATTGCGGAACGAGACGAAACGCAGGAGGCTTTGTCATGGAACAAGAGCGATACCCACACGAAGGGCCGGGGCTGTACGGCTGTGACCGGGACTTGTTTGCCCGGGTCTGGCAGCGGGTGATGCCCGTGGAGCGGGAGGACTGTCCCATCCAGCTTGTCCCTCCCCCGGAGGAGGGCCCGCGGCAGCAAAGCAAGCCGGCGCAGGAAACCCGAAAGACGCCGCAGACCCAAGCGGCGCAGCAGGCGGAACAACCTACAGGGGTCCCACAGGTGTCTCTGCCGGACACCCAGCAGACGCCGTCCGCGGAGGACGGTATCACACTTCAACAGCTTCTTCAGCTCGAACGGAAAGATTATCTCACCGTACGCGCCCTGGCGCGGCATTCCAGAGGCCGTGAGGCCTCAGTCCTCTCCGCCATTGCCCGGGACGACCGGCGGCATGTAAAGCGGCTGACAGCGGCCTATTTCCTCTTCTCCGGCATCATGCTGGAAAAGCGCGAGACAGTGGCGCTGCCACAGGCCGCCCCACGGGGCGCGCTGCGCCGGCAGCTGTTGGAAAAACACAGCCGGGAGCACACTTACCGGAGGGCCGCCGAGGTCACCCCTCATCCGTGGCTACAGGAGATTTACTTAGAACTGGCCGCAGAGGAAGGCCGGCACACAAATCAACTCTTTACACTGATGTCCGGGCAATAGGGCGCGGAACAGAAAACCGTGGGCAGCCATTGTACGGCGCCCACGGTTTTTGTGTCTGTCATCCGGAGCCCTCTCTGGCGGTGAATTCCTCCAGGGCCGCGGCGCTCTCCCGGCGCTTCTCCTCAATGGCCTGGGCCAGGAGCATATCCTTCACCTTCATCAGCCGGATGGTGGCGGAGCGCTCGTTCTCCTCCAGCTTCATGGAGATGTACTTGATGCTCTCCTGCATCTGGGGAATCATCACGTATTCCAGGGCGTTGACCCGGCGTCTTGTCTTTTCGATTTCCTCGGCCAAGAGCTGCGCGGTCTTTTCAATCTCAGCCAGCCGGAGCATATCCTGAAAGACATCGGCCAGGGCCTCCACGGCGCCGTCCAGCTCACCGGAGGTCTCGGCGAAGCCGTAGGGATAGATCTCCCCCGGGTCATCGCTCTTGGTTTTGAAGTGATAGACAGGCACATGGACCGACATAACGTTTTTAAAGGTCATGTCCAGCTCCACACTCTGCTTGGGATAGAGCAGGGCCTGCTCCATCACTTCAGACGACATGAGGGCGGAGGCCACGGTAAAGGAGCCGTGGGCCCGCATCAGGGTCTCCTCCACCTTCTGGCGGAGGGCACGGTTTTCCCGCACCACGTCCAGGAACTGTCTCATGAGCTCATCCCGCTTATCCTTTAGGAGCTTGTGCCCCCGCGTGGCGGTCTTCAGCCGCCCCTTGAGCCGGGTGAGCTCCATTCGGGTTGGGCTTACGGTCTTAACCGGCATTTCCCCACCCCCTTACCCTTCTGTTTGGGGCAGGTACTTGTCAATGTGCTCCTGTTTGATGCGCTTGAGCTCACAGGTGGGCAGAATGGACAGCAGTTCCCACCCCAGGTCCAGCGTCTCCTCGATGGAGCGGTTCTCGTCAGCCCCCTGGGTGACATAGCGCCGCTCAAACTCATCGGCAAACTGGGCGTAGAGCAAATCGGTGGGGTTGAGGGCCCCCTCACCCAGAATGCTCATCAGCTCCTTGGTCTCCTTGCCGGTGGCGTAGGCGGCAAAGAGCTGGTTCATGGTGCCCGAGTGGTCCTCCCGGGTCTTGCCCTCCCCGATGCCCTTGTCCTTCAGACGGCTCAGGGAGGGTAAGACGTCCAGCGGCGGGTTGATGCCCGCCCGGAAGAGATCGCGGGAGAGAATCAGCTGGCCCTCGGTGATATAGCCGGTGAGGTCTGGGATGGGGTGGGTCTTGTCGTCCTCGGGCATGGTGAGGATGGGGATCATGGTGATGGACCCCGGGTTGCCCAGACGGCGGCCCGCCCGCTCGTACATGGTGGCAAGGTCGGTGTACAGGTAGCCGGGATAACCGCGGCGGCCCGGGACCTCCTTTTTCGCGGCGGAGACTTCGCGCAGCGCCCCGGCGTAGTTGGTGATGTCGGTGAGGATGACCAGCACGTGCATGTGCTGATCGAAGGCCAGATACTCCGCGGCGGTGAGGGCCATGCGGGGGGTGGCGATCCGCTCGACGGCCGGGTCGTTGGCCAGGTTGGTGAAGAGCACGGTGCGCTCAATGGAGCCGGTGCGGCGGAAGTCCTGAATGAAGAACTCCGCCTCCTCAAAGGTGATGCCGATGGCGGCGAACACCACGGCGAAGTTGGAGTCGCCGTCCAGCACCTTGGCCTGGCGGGCGATCTGGGCCGCCAGGTTGGCGTGGGGCAGGCCGGAGCCGCTGAAAATCGGCAGCTTCTGGCCGCGGACCAGGGTGTTCAGCCCGTCGATGGCGGAGATGCCCGTCTGGATAAACTCGTTGGGATAGTCCCGGGCGGCGGGGTTCATGGCCAGGCCGTTGATGTCCCGGTATTCGGCGGCCAAAATCGGGGGGCCGCCGTCGGCGGGCTGGCCCATGCCGTTAAAGACCCGGCCCAGCATGTCCTTGGACACCGCCAGCTCCAGCGGGCGGCCCAAAAAGCGGACCTTGGAGTCCTTTAGGTTGATGCCGGCGGAGGACTCGAAGAGCTGGACCACCGCGTTGTCGCCGTTGACCTCCAGAACCTTGCAGCGGCGGACGGTGCCGTCGGGCAGCTCAATCTCGCCCAGCTCGTCATAGGAGACACCCTCCACTTCTTTTACCATCACCAGGGGGCCGTCGATCTCCTGAATCGTCTTGTATTCCCGGATCATACCTCCTCCCCTCCTTTCGCCGCGATGGCCTCAATCTCGTCCGCCATTTCGCTCGCGATGGCCTCGTAGACGGCCGGATACTCCTCCACAGGCACGCTCTTGGCACGGCCGATTCTCTCCCGGGCGGGAATGGAAAAGAGGGCGGCCTTGTCGCCGCCGCGGGCGAGGGCGGCCCGGCTGAGCCTGCCGTAGTCCAAAATCAGCTCCATCAGCCGGAACTGTCGGTCGTAGGAGGAGTAGTTGTCAATGTCCATGAAGGAGTTTTGCTGCAGGAAGTCCTCCCGGATCATCTTAGCCACTTCCAGGGTGAGCTGGTCGTTGGGGGACAGGGAGTCCTTGCCCACCAGCTGTACAATTTCATTGAGGCTGGACTCCTCCTGGAGGATGGCCATGGCCTTGTCCCGGTGCTCCAGGTATTCCTTGCCCAGATGCTCGTCGTACCAGTCCCTGAGAGAGTCCAGGTACAGGGAGTAGGAGTTGAGCCAGTTGATGGCGGGGAAGTGGCGGCGATAGGCCAGGCTGGCGTCCAGCGCCCAGAACACCTTGACGATGCGCATGGTGCCCTGGGAGACGGGCTCGGACAAGTCTCCGCCCGGAGGAGAGACCGCGCCCACGGCGGTCAGGGAGCCGCGGCGTTCGACGTCAGAGCCCAGACACTCCACAACGCCGGCCCGCTCGTAGAACTGGGCCAGGCGGGAGGCCAGGTAGGCGGGGTACCCCTCTTCGCCGGGCATCTCCTCCAGGCGGCCGGACATCTCACGCAGCGCCTCGGCCCAGCGGGAGGTGGAGTCGGCGATGACGGCCACGTCGTAGCCCATGTCCCGGAAGTATTCCGCGATGGTAATGCCGGTGTAGATGGAGGCCTCGCGGGCGGCCACGGGCATGTCGGAGGTGTTGGCGATGAGCACCGTACGCTTCATCAGGGATTCGCCGGTGCGGGGGTCGGTGAGCTCGGGGAATTCCCGGAGCACGTCGGTCATCTCGTTGCCCCGCTCGCCGCAGCCGATGTACACCACGATGTCCACATCAGACCACTTGGCCAGCTGGTGCTGCATGACGGTCTTGCCCGAGCCGAAGGGACCGGGGATGGCGGCGGTGCCCCCCTTGGCAATGGGGAACAGGGTGTCGATGATGCGCTGGCCGGAGAGCAGGGGGGTCCGGGGCGCGTACTTTCGCTTGTAGGGCCGGCCCGTGCGGACAGGCCATCTCTGGGTCATGCTGAGGTCCACGGCGGTGCCGTCCCCCTTCCGGAGCACGGCCACCGTCTCGGTGACGTTGAAGCTACCCGCCTCAATCTTCTCTACGGTACCCTTTAAATTGGGGGGCACCATAATCTTGTGGAGCACCACCGGGGTCTCCTGGACGGTGCCCAGGACGTCGCCGCCCTCCACCACGTCGCCCGCCTTGGCCACGGGGGTGAAGTCCCACTTCTTCTCCTGGTCCAGGGCGGGGACCTCCACGCCGCGCTCCAGCACGCTCTTCCCGGTTTTCTCCATGATGGCCTTCAGCGGGCGCTGAATGCCGTCGTAAATATTTTCAATGATGCCGGGGCCCAACTCCACCGACAACGGCGCGCCGGTGGTCTCCACCACCGTGCCGGGGCCCAGACCGGAGGTCTCCTCGTAGACCTGGATGGAGGCCGCGTCGCCGCTCATGGTGAGAATCTCACCGATGAGCCGCTGCTCGCCCACACGGACCACGTCTGCCATGTTGGCGTCGGCAAGGCCGGTGGCCACCACCAGAGGTCCGGAGACCTTGACAATGGTTCCTTTATTCAAACTGACAACCTTCTTTCAGGTAGATTCGCTGTTCCCTGTCCCACGTCCCCGCAAGGGCCGGGGGCCTCCGGCGCCGCGGTTAGAGAATGTCCGCGCCCACAGCGCGTTCTACCGACTTTTTTACATGGGCCATGCCAATGCCCAGGGAACCCTCTTTCCCAGGAATCAGGATGATAGCGGGGGTAAGGTTATCCTTATACCGGGCGATTTCGGCCTCCAGAGAGGCGGCCAATTGCTCCGTGAGATAGATGATGGCGTAATTCTCCCGGGCCAGCTGCTGCAGCATGGTACGGCCGGTGTCGGCGTCCTCGGCGGGGTAGACGTCCAGGCCCAGCGCCTTGAAGCCCAATACGCTCTCCTGGTCCCCCAAAACCGCAATCTTATACATAGGAATCACGCAGCCTTTCCCGGATGGTCTCCGTGTCCAGTCCGGCCATGCGGCCGGTCATCACAATGCGGATGGCGGTGAGCTCGGCCTCTCTGGCGTAAAGATAGGCCAGGACAGGCTGCTCTCCAAAGGGGACGCGGCGGGCGGCAGACAGGTAGGCCACCAGGGCGTTGTCGCACTGGCGCTCAAACTCGGTGAGCCGTCCGCTGCCCGGCGCGGTCAGGGCGGCGCCCAGGGCGGCCGCCCCGCTCAACAGACCCCAGGGCAGCCCGTCTAAGTTCTCTGCCCCGGCTATGACCTCCTCCTCCGGTACGTTGCCGCCGGAGACTAGCACCTGGGCCATAAAATCGGTGCCGCGCCCCATCCGGCAGGTCCGGACCGCGGCACGCAGATTGGCCGCGTCGATGGAGAGCCTGATGTAGCCCAGCAGAAAGCTGCTGCCCGCGGCCTCGGCCAGGGCCAGCACCTCGGCGTAGTACGCCCGGTCCAGGAGAATGTCGGCGGTCTGGGGGTCCCCCGACGCGGACAGGACCTCCCTAGCCTCCTGCGTCGCCCGGCAGAACACGTCGCTGCAGCCGTCCAGATCGTCCCGCTGGAAGGCGTCCAGCAGCGCGGCGGGGGCGTACCGTCCGCCCGCCACCAGCAGGCGGTCGGGGCGCGCGCCCATGGCCTCGGACTTTAACAGTACCTTCGCGTTGTGATAATCATATTTCACGCGGAATACGTCCACCAGGCCGGCGTTGGGCACCGCCCGCTCCAGGTCCTCGTAGACGTCGTCCCGGGCGGCGCGCAGCGCCTCGCTCAGCGCGGCCGGCGTAAACTGGGCCAGCTCCCCATAGCCGCACTCGGAGAGGATCTTGGCAGCCTCCTCATGGCTGTTTGCCTCCAGCATCCGCTCCAGGCGTTCCCTTGTCAGCAGACGGTTTTCCATGGCCCGGACGCGCGCGGAAACGCTGAGATAATCCGTGTCCTTCAATTTTCTCGACAAGACACATCCTCCTTTCCGGTCCCTGCGGCGCCCTTACAGCGCGCCTTCAAACAGCACCTGGGCAACCTGGGCCTCCATGGCCTCCCTCTGGTACCGCACAAGGCTCTCAAAGCTGCCGTTGATTTCCACGCGGTCCCTCAAAAGGACGAGGCCGCCCTTGATGGGACGGGTGGTTTCGGACAGGGTCAGGTTCCCCCTCTCCCCCAGCTGCTCGTTGGCCTGGATGACCATTTTGACCCCGTAGCGGGCGCGGTCCTTCTGAGAGAGGGCCACCTGCTCCCGCCCGGTCTTGACGGCGGCCACCGCCAGCTTGGTGAGCAGCGCCACATAGGCCTCCTCGGGGAGAGCCAGGAGCTGCTCCAGCGCGGTGTCAAAGGCGCGGCTGATCATCTCCTGTTTGGCGGCCAGGGTGGCCTTTTTGGCCTCCAGCCGGGCCGCGCCCTCCAGCCGCCGCACCCGCTCTTCGGCCGCCCTGCGGCCTTGGGCCAGAATGTCCGCGCGCTCTTTCTGCGCCTGCTCGGCGTAGCGCGCCTTGACCGCCGCCACGTCGGCGTCGGCCCGAGCGTCGATTTCCTCGATCTCCCGGGAGACATCCTCATGGATGCGGTCGGTGATGCGGTTGATTCCTTCCATGATCTGTCCTCCTATTCTCCCGCGCTTATATCACGTTGAGGAGCAGCAGGAAGGAAACCAGCAGAGACAGAATGGCGTAGAACTCAACGGTGATACACAGAATCATGCCCTTGGACCAGTCGTCGGGCACCTTGGCCACCATGTTAATGGAGGCGGCGGCCACGCGGCCCTGATAGTTGGCGGAAATCCAGCCGCCAAAGGCCATGGGCAGGCACGCGATAAAAATACGGAAGCCATCGCCGAGGGGCAGGGCGGCGGCGGTGCCGGTGAACACGCCCATCTGCATCAGGGCCACAAAGGCGATGACCACGCCGTACAGGCCCTGGGTGCCGGGGATGACCTGGAGAATCAGACACTTGGAAAACTGCGAGGGGTCCTCGGACAGCAGGCCGGTAGCGGCCTCGCCCACCATGCCGGTTCCTTTGGCCGAGCCGATGCAGCATAGGACAGCGCACAGACCGGCGCCTAAAAATGCGATAGACAGTCCACCGAGCATTTCAATGAAGTTCATATTAGGTTTCCTCCTTGACAATATCTACATATTTTGTATCCAACCTTAGGGGCTTGAAGGGCCGCCCGCCCTCCTTGTAGAACTTTCCGAAATATTCAAGGTATTGCAGTCTCGTCGTGTGCACATACGTACCGATGATATTGATGCCCATGTTAAAGGCATGGCCGATGAGGAAAATCAGGGCAAATACAAACAGGTTGCCCGGCATAGCCCCCAGCATGTTGAAGATGCTGCCGATGACGCTGCCGGCCAACATCATAACCATCAGACGGGCATAGGACAGGGCGTCTCCGAAGTAGGCGGTGATGTCGTACAGGGAGCCGATACCGCCCACAATTTTGCCCAGGAGCTTGGGGCTGCCCCGCCCCTGTGTGAGCACCAGCATAGCCGCGCCAATCAGCGCCACCACCCACGTCCCCTTGAGCACGCCGACGGCAATGCCCGCAAAGACCACCCACCAGGAACCGACGTCGAACACCGCGTCCAGGATCTTCCCGTCCCGGATGAGCATATAGGCCTTGATGGCCATGCCGGTAATAATCTGCACGCAGCCCACGCCCACGCAGAAAATAAGTACGGTCACCGGGTCCTCGGTCACGGAGACAATCGGGTTGGTGAGAAAGGAGAGATTGGGAACGGGCTTGCCCAGCAGACCGGCAACCGTGGCGATGGAATCCCCGAAAAAGCCGCCGGTGAAAAACCCGATCACGGCGCTGCTGACGCCCACCAAGGTCATGATTTCAAACAGCTGCCCCATCGTGCCCTTGGGCTTGGCTTTGGCGCGCACAATCAGGGAGATGGTAACCAGCACCAGGCCATAGCCCAGATCGGCGTACATAAAGCCGAAGAAAAAGACAAAGAAGGGCAGAATCAGGGGGTTGGGGTCCACGCCGTCATAGGCGGGCAGGGAGTACATCTCGGTGACCATGCTCATGGACCTGGTGAGCGCGTTGCTCTTCAGCTTGATCGGAACCTGGGGATACTCCTCCTCCACCGGATCGGCGGTCTCCCACGCGCAAGTGAAGGTTCGAAGGTCGGCCTCCACCGCGGACAGGTCGGATGCCGGCAC
Source organism: uncultured Oscillospiraceae bacterium (assembly GCA_964415275.1). Taxonomy (GTDB): domain Bacteria; phylum Bacillota; class Clostridia; order Oscillospirales; family Oscillospiraceae; genus JAEWRY01. The sequence continues at coordinate 8,554 of CAYPZF010000029.1, forward strand.
CCAGCCCTCCAGGAAGAAGGTCGCCTGGGTCGCCAGCAGACGGCTCTTGGCGGTCTCCCGCCCTATCTCCTGCCGGAGGCGCTCCTCGCTGATTTTCAGCGCCTCCCGCTGGCCGCCGTAGGCCGCGATGGCCGCCTTTTTCTCCTTCAGCTCCCGCTCCAGCCCTGCCAGCCCGGCCTCCAGGCGCTTGGCGTTCTCTCTGGCCGTCCCTGTCCAACCGCGGAGCGTGGCGCGCGAAAACCCGTATTTCTTAAGTACATCCATCGCGACTTCCTCGGCGCTCTTATGACAGACAAAGAGCAGGTACCGGAACTCCCGGTCCTTTCCCGCGGGCGTGAGCTGGGCCAGCTCGGTGGCGGCGCGCAGCTCCTTCTCCACAGCCTCGTAGTGCGCGTTGCCGTTTATGGTGCCGAACATCACCGTTGCCTCCCGGGTGGACGCGGTCTCCAGCGGGACGTCCAGGTCCAGCCACGGGGTCAGCGCGAGCAGCTGGGCCTTCCGCTTGCTCTGCTCGGCGTAAAGGGCGGCAATGGCCTTGGTCTTTTCATTGATGTCGTCCGCGGCCCGCATACTAGACACACGGGTCTCCTCATCAAAGAGCTGCGCCTCGGTAATCTCCGGCCGGGGGGCAAGCAGAGGGGTTTTGACCGGGGCGTGCTTGTTGAGGGCGTCCCGGGCCGTGCTCACCGCGGCATAGGCCTCCTTGGCCGCGGCCAACGCGCCGTGGTCCGGCTGTACCAGGGAGCTCCACTCCGGGTCCGCCAATCGGTCGGCGGGCTCGTCAATCTCCACACAGCCCAAGTGCTGAAGCCGCCGCATCAACGCTTCCCGGTCCGATGACATGGCAAACAGCCTCAGCCGCTTCATTTTGACAATGGACATTAGACAGACACCACCCTTCCGACAATGAGCTCTGCCGCCGCGGGCAGCTTCTGCTCCGCAGCCGCGCGCAGCCGGTCACAGGCCGCCTGGGTCTCCTCCGCGATGGCCGCGGCCCTTTTTGCAGCTTCCGCCTCGGCTTCCGCCATAAACCCCTTCGCCTGGGCCTGAGCCTCCGCCCGGACAGCCGCCAAATGGGCCTGGCCGGCCCGTTCCGCATCTCCAATGAGTTTTTTTGTTCTCAAAACAGCCTCGCTTTTCCGTTCTTGTGCTGTTTTCTCCGCTTCTGTCACTCTCTTAATCTCTTCAATGGGCACTTTTTCACCGCCTTTCCTGGTTAAAATATGGGTGTCCCTCTGGTGCCCCCCTATTATATTATATAAAATCATATCTGTTTTTTCACC
>CAYPZF010000030.1:0-9639 GCA_964415275.1 uncultured Oscillospiraceae bacterium
GGCGGAGCAGCTCTTCCCCCAGTGTGTGGGAGAGCTCCGAAATGTAGGTATCCAAGCCTGTGCGGCCCGTCTCCAACATCCGGCGGACCAGCGGAATACTGTCGGCATGGATGCCGGAGGCGCACAACCCGAGCAGCAGGTCACCCTCCGCGGGGACCCCCTCCACCACCGGTTCCCGCTCCTGATCCCCCACGGCCACGGCGGTGATGAGGTACCGGTCGTCGGCAGGGGCGGGAGAGGAGGCCTCGGGAGGGCATGGGATGACCTCGCATCCCGCGATTCGGCCGCCTGTGAGCAGCCCCGCCTCCACCGCCGGGGCAAGGTGGGCCGCCCGCTTCCCGTAGGTGACCCAACTGCGCACCTGGGTCGGACGCGCCCCGGCGCACAACAGCTCATTGACGCAGAGCGCCACACAGTCAATGCCTATCGTGTCGTGCTTTCCCATGAGACAGGCCACTTCCACCTTGTCGGCCAAGCCGACCGGCATTGCTCTTTCTATCCTCATGCGCAATCCTCCCCGCCGGAAAAAGACAGGTCACCCAACCCACGATGACCTGTCTGATTGTTTCACTTTATGTTGACAATCATACTGCGTTTGTCCTCCGGGCGCAAGGGGACACCCGCAGGTTTGTACACTTATACAGTTTTTACAGACGCGGGGTTCCCTCTATGTGGCATTATCTCATCTCCCAGTCCGGTAGAGCCCAATCGCCTCCAGGACACGGATGACAGCGTCGGCCCGGGCGCTCCAGGCCGCCGCTTTGCCGTAATTCCGGCGGCGCTGGCTCACCCACTCCCTGTCCTCGGTCAGCGCCCGCGCGCAGAGTCTGGAGAACTCCTCCGGCGTGTGGGCGCCGTAAATGACATCGGGAAACTCCTCCACCTCATCGGGCCGCACCATCGTGACCACAGGCTTCCCAGTGGACAGGTACTGGTAAATGTGGCCGGGTATAATGTCCTCACCCTCGTCGTCCTCCCGCCGCAGCGCCAGACAGACGTCAAAGCGCCCCAGGTAGTCGGGCAGCTCGCTCATGCCCAGGCGGCCCAGCAGCAGCACATTGGGCATACGCTCCAGCGCAGGCCGCCGCGGATGCCTTTTCGTGGGGCCCGTCACCACAAAGGTCCATTCCGGGTGCTGCCGGGCGGTCAGCTCCAGGGGGGCCGCGTCCAGGTCCCGGTGCAGGCCGCCCACCCATCCGAGCACCGGCCCCTCAATCCCGCGCAGCTCCCGGGGACAGTCGTACTCCTGCCGGGCGAACATGGGGTAGTTCACCCCGTTGGGCAGCAGCACCAGATTGGTGTTGCAGGGGGAGAGCCGGTCCATAAGCCCCGGGGAGGCGGTAAACACCACGTCGGCGGCGGCGGCCAGCGCCCCCTCCTGAAGCGACAGGCTGTCCGGCCAATAGCGGTCACAGTCGTAAATCAGCCCCTTACCCGGGACCCGGTCAATCAAAGCCGCCTGTTCCGGCCCGGTGAGCCAAAGCACCGGCTCGTGAACGTCATGGCGGCTCATCCGATTTAAAATAAATTCCGTCCGCCGCCGCCACGCCCGCTGCTGGAGAAAACCGGCGCGTATGCCGCCCATGGGGAGCGGCGGCAGCGTATAGACCAGGATATTGGGCCGGACACAGCGGGCCTCCCCCAGCCTGTCGCCGGGCTCCGGCGGCTCAAAGCAGAGAATCCGGGCGTCGCGCAGCCGCGCCATCAGCTGCTGGGTGCGGCTTGGAACAGCCGACCAACGGGTGTTGGTCAGGCAGACATATTGATTCAATGGGCCCCTCCTCCAAAGCAATGGAAACGGTTACATCTGGTCCGGGACGGCAATCCCCAGAAGTTTGGCGGCGGTCTGGCTGTTGCGGCCCTCCACCCGGCGCAGCCGCGCCACACTCTCGGTCAGAAACGCTGTGTCTCCCACCCGTGTGCAGGCGGCGTCCACCTGGGCGATCAGCCGGTCCGCGGTGAGGCTGTCCAGGTCGGTAAAGAGGTCCTGCCCAATGTAGGAGAGAAAGGAGCTCACCTTGGGGTCGTATACCACGCCCACCAGGGGCACCCCTTGGCCGGCGGCAAACACCAAGCCGTGCAGCCGCATGGAGACCACCACCTCCATCCGGGCCAGAAGCCCGATGGTCTGCGCGGAGTTCCCGGTGTCCTCCAGCGCGTGGAAAGGACACCGCAGCAGCGCGGTCACCTTCTGCGCCGCCGCCACATCTCGATAGGGCTCCACGGGGACAAAGACCGGGGTGAGCCCGTGGACCCGCCACGCGTGCTCCGCCGCCGCCGCGAAGGCGGTTTTTTTCTCCTCAAAACCGGGCCAGGGCCGCAGGACGAAGGTGATATACCGCCCGCCGGGCGTCAGGCCGCGGCGCGCCATCATCCAGTCCACCTCTTCCCGGGCGGCGGCGGGTAAAATCACCGTGGGGTCGGCGGACAGGACGATTTCCGGCGCGGTGACGCCCATGTCGGCCAGCTCCTCCCTGGAGTGGGGATCCCGCAGGGTGATGGCATCCACGTTCTTTTGCAGGACCCTGGCCGTCAGCCTTCGGTTGGAGGCATCCCGGATGGGTCCGATTCCGCAGCCGTACATCAGCACCTTGCTGCCCCGGCGCTTGGCCGCGGCGATGGTAAACAGATAAAACCACAGGGAGCGGTAGCTGGTGATATCCTGCATGAGGGAGCCGCCCCCGTTGATATAGAGGCTGATCCGGCCCATGCGGCGGAGGAAGCGGAGCACATCAAAAATATAGAGGGCGTTCACCCGGTAGGCCCGCCGGGTTTCCCTGGGGGACCGGGAGAGCACCCAGACCGGCAAATCCCGGTCCAGCGCCCGCAGCTCAGCCAAAATGGCCTCCAGAATGGCGTCGTCCCCGGCGTTGCCGCGGCCGTAGGCGCCGCAGACCAGCACCCCGTCCCGGGCGCCCTTGGCACGGCGCTCCCGGCGGAGTACGGTCTCATAAATCTCCATCTGGCGGGCCACTGTGGCCTCCAGAGAAAATTCCGCCTTGGCCTTGCGGTAGAGCCGCCCGCCCATCTGCGCCCGCAGGGCGCTGTCGGAGGCCAGGGCAATCAGATGTCTCGCGAGGGTCTCCACATCCCCCGGCTCAAACAGCAGGCCGTTGACCCCGTTGTCAATCAGATAGGGCACACCGCCCACCCGGCTGCTCACCGTCGGCAGCCCCGCCCGGGCGCCCTCGGTGAGGGCATAGGGGAAGGTCTCGGACAGAGAGGTGAGGGCGTTGATGTCAATGGCGTTGTAAAAGGTATCCACATCGGAAATCCAGCCGGTAAAGCGGCAAATCCCCGCCTGGGGGATGAGCCGGGCCGCCAGAGCGCGCAGCTCCTCCCCCTGCCCCCCCTCGCCGGCGATGAGCAGCCGGAGCTGGGGGCACGCCTCCCTGGCTTTGGCGAAGCCGCGAATCAGCGTGCCCACGTCCTTCACCGCGTCCAGCCGGGCGGCGATTCCCACCACCACGCAGTCCCCGTCTGCATGCAGACCCTGGGCCCTCAGGTATGCCTCCCGGGGCGCGGCCACAGGGCGCGGCGAGAAGTCCAGTCCGTTGTAAATGGCAAACAGCCGGTCCGGATTAAAGCCCCGGGCAATCAGCAGGTCCACCATGGCATCGGAGACGCCGATGCGATAGTCCATCCTGCGCAGGGCCAGGGCGTTGATGGTGCCGTAGGTGAGGCGGGAGAGCGGGCGGCCCAGATAATCCAGGCGGTAGTCGCTGTGGACGGTGGTGACCAGGGGCAGGCGGACGGAGCGGGCCAAAAGAGCCCCCATCATGTTGCCGCGGGAGCCGTGACAGTGGATGATGTCATACCCCTCCTCCGCCACCATGGCGCGCAGCCGTTTCAGCGCGCGCAGCGGCCTGCGCCCCTCCACGATTTCGGTGCGGATGCCAAGCTCCCGCGCCTCCCGGGCAAAGGGGCCGTCAATAAAACAGACCATCGTCACGTCCATGCGCCGGCTGAGGTGCCGGAGCAGAGAGTGTACGTGGGTCTTGGCGCCGCCGCTGTCGCCGCCGCTGATGAGATGGATGACTTTCATGAAAGACCTCCAAAAAGACTTGTGAAACAGTCAAAAGTATTATACAATACCAAAATAAGCTGGTCAAGGGATGGAGGTTTGGTATGAAACTCATCGACGCAAAAGGAAGGCTGTTCGGCAGGCTCAACATAATTGACCTGCTGGTGCTCCTGGTGATTCTGGCCGCGGTGGCGGTGCTGGGCGGAAGGCTGATGAGCCGCGGCGGCGGCGATTTGACAGGCGCCGCCAAAATCACCTACACCGTAAAGGTGCGCAACGTGGACCCCGCCGTATATGAGGCCATCCAAGAGCATATCCCCGGTCAGCTTATGGCCTCGGGCGAGATGCTAAACGCCCATGTTGTGGGCGTCACCTCCACGCCAGCCTCCGGGGGAGTTGTCATCAGCACCGCGGGCGCCACCCTGAGCGCCACGCCCCAGGAGGGCCTTTTGGACTTGATTTTCACCATTGAGGGCACGGTGTCCAACACCACGCTGTGCGAGGTGGGCACCCAGGAGGTGCGCATCGGGAAATCCCACATCGTAAAGACCACCCGGTTCGAGCTTGAGCACGGCGTCATCCTCACCTGCGCGCTGGAGGCGGCGCAGTGACTCTGCTGGGCGCGATACAGTCCCTGGACAGCGCCCTGCTGCTCTTTCTCCAGACCCACCTGAGAAGTGCCTTTTTAGACTCTTTTATGACGGTCTACACCACCCTGGGGGACAACGGGCTGGTCTGGATTGCCGTCTCCCTGGTCTTTTTATGCTTCAGGCCCACGCGGCGGGCCGGGCTGTTGGCCCTCTGCGCCATGCTGCTCGGTCTCATCTGTAACAACATGATACTGAAGCATCTGTTCTCCCGGCCGCGGCCCTATCTGACGGTCCCCGGGCTGCTCCCCCTCATACCGCCCCCCGACCCCAACTCCTTTCCCTCGGGGCACACCTGCGCCGCCTTTGCCGCGGCGTCCATCTGGTGGCGCGCGCTCCCCCAGCGCCTGATGGGGGCGGTGGGTCTGGCGGCCGCCCTCCTGATGGGGTTCTCCCGTCTTTATGTGGGGGTCCACTTCCTCACCGATGTTTTGACCGGCATGGCCGTGGGCCTGCTGTGCGCCTTTTTGGTCTGGCATCTCTCTCTCCGCTGGACGGCCAAGCGGCTCTGACACGACACACAAAAGCGCCTGGTGCGGCATCCGCACACCAGGCGCTTTTTTACTTGCGCTGTTTTCCCTTACCGGCGACCGCCGCCGAAGGAGCCGCCCCGGCCGCCGCCGAAGGAACCGCCCCGACTGCCGCCGCCAAAGGAGCCACCGCCACGGCTGCCGCCGAAGGAGCCGCCCCGGCTGCCGCCGCCGAAGGAGCCGCCTCGGCTGCCGCCGGAAGAACCACCGAAGCCGGGGGGAAAGCCGCCCCCTCCGCGGGGGGGACGGGGGCCGCCTCTGGGCGGTCTCGGGGGCGGTGGCGGCCTGTTTTGACGCCGGCGGTACCACCGGGTGCCCGGCCGGTGCCAGAAGAAAATGGGCGTAAACACACCGCCGCGCCGGCTGGCGTAGCGCATGCTGTCCATCATCGAGAGCACCGCGAAGAGCACCACAAGGAGCACAACCACCGAGAGGATGGCCAGGACGGGCGAATACAGGCTGGCCTCCTGGTAGCCGGCGGATTCACCGCCGTAGTATTCGTAGTACTCCGCCGTGGGGGCGTCGATATACAACGCGGCATACCGGGTCTGGAGGGCGTCCAGCAGGGCCAGCACCCCGGCGTCGTACTCCTTTGCCGCAAAATGGGGCTCCAGATACGTGGAGAGATAGGCGTTGAGCTCATCGTCGCCAATGTAGTACGTCAGCGCGTCGCTCTGGACCAGGGAATAATCGTCTCCCCCGATGTCCAGGAGCAAAATCATGTCGTAAGCGCCCAGCTTCCACGCCGCCGCCAAATCGTAGGCGTAGTCAAACATCGTCCAGCCCTTGGTGCTCGGCACCGTGGCCACCGCCACATGGGCGGCGGTAGCCACATGGCTGGACTCCAGGGCCACGGAAAAGAGCTTGGCCTGTATGGCCTGTTCGGTCTGGGCACTCAGCACGCCGGCGTCGTCATAGACCCAGGTCCCATAGGACGGCGCGGGCAAGGGCGCCGGGGCACGGTACAGGCCCAGTGAGATGGACCCCGCTACCGCCAGAACGGTGATGAGGAGGGCCACCGGGATTTTTTTAAAAAACTTCATGCATGTTCCACCTTAATTTTGTCGCGTTCGGCCCCCGCCGCCCGAGGGTCCGGGCACGGCGGCGTCTCCTCTCCTACCCCCGCAATTCCAGCAGCTTCTGCTTCAGCTCCCCTTCGATGCGGCCCAGCTCAACCTCGGCCTCCCTGCGCTTCTGGGCGCCGTCCTGCTGGATCTTCATGACCTCATCCAGCGTGGAGATCAGCTGCTGGTTGGTGTGCTGCAGGGTCTGGATGTCCACCACGCTCCGCTCGGCCTCCTTGGCGGTTTCGATGGTGCCCATCTTGAGCATATCCGCGTTTTTCTGAAGCAGCTCGTTGGTCATATTGGTCACCGCGCTCTGGGCAGCGGTGGCCTGGCGGGAGTGCTCCATCCCTAGGGCCAGCACCATCTGGCTCTTCCAGAGGGGAATGGTGTTCACCAGGGAGGACTGAATCTTCTCCAGCATGAGGGCGTCGTTGTTTTGAATCAGCCGGGTCTGAGGGCCCATCTGGATGGAGACCATCCGGGTGAGCTCCAGGTCGTGGATTTTCTTCTCAAAGCGGGCGCACATGTTGGCCAGGTCGTTGTAGGCCTGGGCGTCCTCCTGGGCGCCGCTCTCCGCCGCCTTTTTACGCAGGTCCTCAAGCGCGCCGGCCCGGGTGGCCTTCAGCTTCTTCTTCCCGGCCAGAATATACATGGTGAGCTCTTTGTAATACTTGGTGTTGAGGTCATACATCTGGTCCAGCATCGCGACGTCCTTGAGCAGGGTAATCTGGTGATCCTCCAGGATCTGAACGATCTTGTCCACGTTGGTCTCCGCCTTGTTGTAGGCGATTTTCATGGCGGCCAGGTCGTTCTTTTTCTTCTGGAAGAAGCCGAAGATCCCCTTCTTTTCCTCCTGGTTGAACCCCTTCAGCTCCACCACCAAATTGGACAGGGCATCGCCGACCTCGCCCAAGTCTTTGGTGCGCACGTTATTGAGGGCGTTTTCCGAGAAGCCGGCCACATTCTTCTGGGCGGCGGCGCCATACTGGAGCACCACGTTGTTGTCTGTAATATCAATCCGCTCCGCGAACTCGGCCACCGCCTTGCGCTCGGCCTCGGTGAGCAGGCTCTCGTCCAGCTGGACGGCGTTGGCGTCCCGCTTCTTCTGGACGGCGGCCACCTCTTCGGTGGTCAGCTTGGACTCCAGGGTGAGGGAGGGCACCGCCTCGGCCGCCGCGGCCGCCACAGCGGCATCGGCGTTGGGGGTCAGGGTGAGCTGGGGGATCATGTCGTTGTTGTTCTCCGTCATGTCGCGTCGTCCTTTCTTTCGCTTTCAAAGGATATCTGGGCCCCGCCCAGTCCCTCTCGGGCCAGCAGGTTTTCCATCACGGTGATGTCGGTGGAGATGTCCAGCGCCTCGTCTCCGTAGAGCGCGTCCAGCTGGCGGTCAAAGGCCTGCACAATCGTGGCCATCATGGTCTCTATTTTGTCCATGGTGCCGCCGATGTTCTCGCCGGCCACCCCGGCGTCCCCCATGCGGTCGTACGCGTTGAGGATTTTGAGGGTGGTGGGCAGGTAGTAGTTCATAAACCGCCGGATCTGGGGCAGCTTCTCCGGGTGCTCCACCACATAGTCGATGATGTTTTGTGTGGCGGCCTCCAGACGGTCGATCTGCGCGGAAACCACGGCGTCCTCAATGCTGTCGTTGAGGCGGCGCATCTCGGAGCGCGCCCGGTCCCGCTCCTTCACCAGCGCGTCCAGCTCCGGGTTTCCTGTGGAAACCGGACGGGGCGCGGGGTCAGGCACCTCGAAGGTCTGGTCCGGCCAAACGGCCCGCGCCGCCAGGAACGCGGCCAGGGAAACCGCCGCCGCCGCCACAAAATGGACGGGCCGGTAGAGGGGCAGGAACAGCCCGAACATCAGCCACACCAGCGCCACCGCGTAAAGAGGCGCCACCGTTTTCTTTGTTACCTTTGCCATAATCAGCCTCCCGGTCTCATGGGTTTGATATTATTGTACCCCCGCCAAAACGCAGTGTCAAGAATCGCGCCATTTTTATGGGCATGTTTGTTGACAGAAAAGGGAATTCTCTTTATGATAGTGTATAAATTGAATTAAGGGAGTCTTGTCCAAGATGATGACCATCGAAGAGTTTAAGGCTGCCAGAAGTGTGCTGTCCGGCGTGCTTCTCGACACCAGCCTGGTCTACAGCAACGCGTTCTCCAAGGTCACTGGAAATAATATCTACATCAAGCCGGAGAATATGCAGGTCACCGGCGCTTACAAAATCAGAGGCGCCTATTTTAAACTCAGCACCCTGACCGACGAGGAGAAGGCGAGAGGACTGGTCACCGCCTCCGCGGGAAACCACGCCCAGGGCGTGGCCTACGCCGCCCAGGCCGCCAACGTGCCCGCCACCATCGTCATGCCCACCACCACCCCCCTGGTGAAGGTGAATAACACCAAGGACTACGGTGGCAAGGTAATCCTCCACGGCGCCACCTTTGACGACGCCGCCGACAAGGCCGCCGAGCTGGCGCAGACGGAGGGCCTCACCTATGTCCACCCCTTTAACGACCTGACGGTGGCCACCGGTCAGGGCACCATCGCCTATGAAATCTTCCAATCCCTGCCCGATGTGGATATCATTCTGGTGCCCATCGGCGGCGGCGGCCTGGCCGCGGGGGTGTCCACACTGGCCAAGCTCCTCAACCCCAACGTGAAGGTCATCGGCGTGGAGCCCACGGGCGCCGCCTCGATGAAGGCCTCTCTGGAGGCCGGCAAGGTGGTCACCCTGGACCGGGTGGAGACCATCGCCGACGGCGTGGCGGTCAAGACCCCCGGGGACCTGCTCTTCCCCTATATCCAGCAGAATGTGGACGATATCCTCACCATCGACGACGGAGAACTGGTGGACGCCTTTCTGGACATGATGGAAAAGCATAAGATGATTGTGGAGAATGCCGGTCTGCTCACCATCGCCGCCCTCCCCCACCTGGACGTTAAGGGCAAGAACATCGTGCCCATCCTGTCCGGCGGCAACATGGACGTCATCACCATTGCCTCTCTGGTCCAGCACGGGCTCATCAACCGGGGCCGTATCTTCACCTTCTCGGTGCAGCTGCCCGATCGGCCCGGCGAGCTGCTGCGGGTGGCGGAAATCGTCGCCAGGGAAAACGGCAACATCATCAAGCTGGAGCACAATCAATTTGTAAACATCAACCGCCAGAGCGGGGTGGAGCTCCGGGTCACCGTAGAGGCCTTCGGCCACGCCCACAAGGAAAAGCTGCTGGCCGCCCTGTGCAAAAAGGGCTACGACGCCCACATTGTGAGCACCACAGAGGTCTTTGGCGCTTAACGACTTTTGCCGTCTGCCGGGCAGACGCCCGGCAGACGGCTATTTCATGCGGAGTACCGGCGGCGCGCGGGAC
>CAYPZF010000031.1:0-9522 GCA_964415275.1 uncultured Oscillospiraceae bacterium
TGGCGACGGCGGCGTAGTCGTTTACCTGGTCCATGACATTCCGGAGGAAGGCCTCGTCGGTCTCCTCCCCCATGATGGTGATCAGCCCCTTGGAGACGGCCTCCGCCCAGTCCATGCGCCGGACGCCGGTGAACATGTCCAGCCCGGCCATTTTCTGCGCTATGGCGTCGGCGTGACGGGGGGGCAGCTGGGCGCCGTCCGCCCTGTAGACCTTATAGCCGTTGTACTCCTTTGGGTTGTGGCTGGCGGTGACGTTGATGCCCGCGATGCAGCCGTAGGCCCGGATGGCGAAGGAGAGCTCGGGCGTGGGGCGCAGGGACTCGAAGATGCGCACGGGGATGCCGTTTGCCGTCATAACGCAGGCTGCCTCCCGGGCGAACACGTCGGACTGGTGGCGGCAGTCGAAGCAAATGGCAACGCCCCGGGCGGCGGCCTCGGGCCCCTCGTCCAGGATGACCTCCGCGAAGGCCTGGGTCGTGTGGCGGACCACATGGATGTTCATGCGGTTCAGGCCCGCGCCCATGGTGCCGCGCAGGCCGGCGGTGCCAAACTCCAGGGGGCCGTAAAAGCGGCTTTCCTTCTCCTTTTCGTCGCCTGAGACGGCCGTTAAATCGGCCTTTTCCTCGGCGCTGAGGGCGGGGCTGGCGAGCCAGGCTTCATAGCGTTTCTGGTATGACATAGGGGCGGCCTCCTTTACAATCGGTGTGTTATTTGTGATAGCGGGAACCGGCGTTGATTTGGAACCCGCGGTAGAGCTGCTCCAGCAGCATAATGCGGGCCAAGTGGTGGGGGAAGGTCATGGGGGACATGGACAGGCGAAGGGCGGCCTGCTCCTTGACCATGGGGTGCAGGCCGAAGGAGCCGCCGATGACAAAGGCTAGGCTGGAGACGCCGGAGACCATCCAGCCGTCCAGCCGTTGGGCCAGGGCCTCGCTGGAGAGGAGGGCGCCCTCCACGCACAGGGCCACCAGCGGCGCGCCCCTGGGGCACCTTGCGAGGATTGCCGCCCCCTCCCGGGCCAGGGCGTCCTCCACTTGCGCGGGGGAGGGGCGCTCAGGCAGCCGCTCCTCGGGCAGCTGGACCAGGGAGAGCTTGCAGTGGGCGGACAGCCGCTTGGCGTACTCCGCCGCGGCGGCCTGATAAAAGGGCTCCTTGAGCTTACCGACACAGAGCAGATGAATCCCGACCACAGCGTACGCAGTCCTCCTTCAAACCAGGTAGGTGGGGCCCGGCTCGCCCCTCGGCGCCACGGCCAGGGCGGCCTCACCGCCCAGCTCGTCCAGAGCGGCGGCCACGGTGTCGTAAGCCCGGCGGGGCGTGTTGTTTTCCGAGGAGAGGTGGGCCAGCACCACCCTGCGCGTCCCGGACGCCACGCAGGCCCGGGCCAGGGCCGCCCCCGCGTCGTTGGAGAGGTGGCCCCGGTTGCCCAGGATGCGCGCCTTCAAAAAAGGGGGGTAGGGGCCGAACCGGACCCAGTCCGGGTCGTGGTTGGTCTCCACTACCAATAGGTCACAGCCCGACGCGCCGGCCAGGACCGCCTCGGTGACCACACCCAGGTCGGTGGCCACGGCACAGCGGCGTACACCGTCGGTCACGGAATAGCCCACACTGTCGGCTGTGTCGTGCAGGGTGGGAAAAGAGGTCACCTCTAACCCGTCCACCACAAAGCGGTCGCCGGGGGAAAAGGTGCGCAGCACATCCTCCAGGGCGGCAATGCGGCAGCACAGCTGCCGGCCCACCGGCGCGCTGGCGTAGACGGGGAGGGAGAACTGTTTGGTGAGGGTGGCGAGCCCCGCCACATGGTCGGTGTGCTCGTGGGTGACGAGGACACCGGACAGACGGTCCGGCTCGATCTCCAGGTCCCGCAGGGAGCGGACGATGCGCCGGGCGGAGATGCCGGCGTCAATTAAGAGATGGGTGGACCCGTCGGACAGGAGGAGGCAGTTCCCCGATGAGCCGCTGGCCAGGGTGGTGAGTGAAAGCAAAAAAATCTCTCCCTATGTAAATCGGGCGGCGGTCCGTGCCGCCGCCCGATTTGGTATCGTTTGGATCAGATGACGCTGGACTGCTGCTCTGTGTCCGGCAGTTCCACGGCGCGGATGTCCGCGCCCACCCGGGAGAGCTTGCCCACCAGGTTCTCATAGCCGCGCTCGATGTGGTGCACCTCGTCAATTTCGGTGACGCCCTCGGCCGCCAGCGCGGCCACCACCATGGCGGCCCCGGCCCGCAGGTCGCAGGCGCACAGCCTGGCCCCGGTCAGCCGCTCCACGCCCTCAATGACGGCGATCTTGCCGTCCACCTGAATGTGGGCGCCCATCCGGCGGAACTCGTCGGCGTAGCGGTAGCGGTTGTCGTACACACCCTCGGTGAGCACGCTGGTCCCCTCCGCGAGACAGAGCACGGCGGCAACCTGAGGCTGCATATCGGTGGGAAAGCCCGGATAAGGCAGTGTCTTCACATTGACCCGGTTGAGCGGGCCGTCCCGGCGGACCACCACGGCGTCGTCCTCGTCGATGACCGTGACGCCCATCTCCATCAGCTTGGCGGAGATGCACTCCAGGTGCTTTGGAATGACGTTTGTAATGCGCAGCTCACCGCCGGCCGCCGCCACGGCGGCCATGTAAGTGCCCGCCTCAATTTGATCGGGAATAATCGAGTAGAACCCACCCTTGAGCCGATCGACGCCGCGCACCTTAATGATGTCGGTGCCCGCGCCCATGATGTCGGCCCCCATGGAGTTGAGGAAGTTGGCCAGGTCCACGATATGGGGTTCCTTGGCCGCGTTTTCAATCACGGTCATGCCGTCGGCAAGGGTGGCGGCCAGCATCGCGTTCATGGTGGCACCCACCGAGACGATGTCGAAGTAGATCTGAGCGCCCTCCAGCCTGCCGTTTTTGGCGGCGGCGTGGATGTAGCCGCTGTGGGTGTCCACCGTGGCGCCCATGGCCTCGAAGCCCTTGGTGTGCTGATCGATGGGCCGTCCGCCAAAATCGCAGCCGCCGGGGGGCGGTACCTGAGCCACGCCAAAGCGTCCGAGCAGGGCGCCAATGAGGTAATAGGAGGCCCGGATCTTGCGCGCCAGGCGGTCGGGAACCTTTCCGTTCCGAATGCGGGAACAGTCTATCTCAACGGTAGAGCGGTTAATGGTGCGCACGTTGGCGCCCAGGGACTGCAATATTTCCAAAATGAGAGTCACATCGCTGATCTGGGGGATGTTTTCAATGCGGCAGACCCCATCCACCAGCAGAGTAGCGGGGATGATTGCCACCGCCGCGTTTTTGGCTCCGCTTATTTCAACCTCACCGTGAAGGGGGCGGCCTCCACGAATTACATATTTTGTCAAATTCGCACCCTCTATCTTGCTGCGATTCCGGCCCGCAGTGTTGTCAAATTAAGTATGCCGATTTGAGTACATACGAATACATGGAAAGTATATCACCAAATAGATATAAAATCAAAGTAAATTTAACATGGTTTTACGAAAGGCGCACGCCGCCCCGCGCCACACCATTCAGTATACCCTATCGGGCCCGAGAGAAACCCCGTTCGGGCCGAATTTATGCCGGGGAAAACCAGTTGGCAGGGTGTTTTCTTTGTGATATAATAACCGGAAAGCGCTGACGATACGTCTGTTTCGGACGGTTTGCCCCCGGCTGCGCCGGGACCGCAGGACATAGGCTATAAGGCGTGGCGCGACAAGAAACAGGAGCGGCTGCCATGAGATTGGAAGAAAAGACTTTGGAGCACAAAACAGTCTACAAGGGACTGATTGTCAACGTCTATATGGATCGGGCGGAGCTGCCCAACGGGAAGTCGGCCCGGCGGGAGGTGGTGGACCACCCCGGCGGCGTGGCGATTCTTCCGCTGCTGGACAACGGCGAGGTGGTCACCGTCCGGCAGTACCGGTACCCCTTCGGGGAGGTGCTGCTGGAGGTGCCGGCGGGAAAGCTGGACCGCGGGGAAGCCCCCGAGGCGTGCGCCCTGCGGGAGCTGGAGGAAGAGGTGGGGCTGGTGCCCGGCCGGCTCATACCGCTGGGAGCGCTCTATGTGTCGCCCGGTTTCTGCAACGAGGTGATCCATCTCTATCTGGCCCGGGACCTGCGGCCGGTGCCCCGTCATCCGGACGAGGACGAGTTCTTAAAGGTGTGCTCCTTCCCGCTGGATACGCTGGTGGAGCAGGCGGTGCGCGGTGAGATTAAGGACGCCAAAACAGTGGCGGCTGTGCTCAGGACGAAATGGCTGCTAAACGCGTGATGAAGGAGTTGTGTGCGATGGCGCGAAAGATTCTGATTGTGGAGGATGAAAAGAACATCGTAGACATTTTAAACTTTAACCTGACCCAGGAGGGGTACCTTACCATGGAGGCCTACGACGGCGCCACGGGGCTCCGCCTGGCGCTGGAGCAGGACCCGGATTTGATTCTGCTGGACCTGATGCTCCCCCAGATGAACGGATTCGACATGTGCCGCAGTCTGCGGGCGGCGGGGCGGACCACCCCGGTCCTCATCCTCACCGCCCGGGAGGAGGAGGGGGACAAGGTGCTCGGCCTGGAGCTGGGGGCGGACGACTACATTACGAAGCCCTTTTCCATGCGTGAGCTGCTGGCCCGTGTGAAGGCCAACATCCGCCGCAGCGATATGGCGGCCCCCTCTCCGGAGGCGGCGGGGAGAATGATGACCTTTGCGCGGATTACGGTGGACCAGGAGCGGACGACCGTGTTTAAGGACAACCGGGCCTTGGACCTCACCCAGCGGGAGTACGACCTCATCTGTTTTTTGGCCAGCAACCCGGGCAAGGCCTTTTCTCGGGAGGCAATTATGGAGCATGTCTGGAATTATGAGGGCTATGTGGGGGATGTCCGGGCGGTGGACGTGGCCGTCCGCCGGCTGCGCGAGAAGCTGGAGGATGACCCCGCGTCCCCCCGGTTTGTGGTGACCAGAAGGGGCCTGGGGTATCTGTTCCAGGGCTGACGCCAGCCGTGAAAATGCAAAGGAGAGGGGAGACGCCCCCATGTTCCGAAGTTTACACATGAAACTGGTGCTCATCATGGTGCTGCTTATCATATCGCTGATGACCGTGGTGGGCGCCTTTCTGGTCAACTCCGTGGCGGGGTTCTATCTGAAGGACTTCTACTCTCAGATGTCGGGGGTGTTCAACAACGACACCCAATTCATCCGGGAGCTGACCAACGAGGTGGAGGGGGAAGAGAGCGGTGTGGAGATGCTCCAGCAGGTGCTCTCCGCCACCATGGGCGAGCTGGGTGTGGACGGCCGGAACCGCAACTACGCCATTCTGGACGGCAACACCGGCGCCTATCTGGCCGGCTCCAACGACGAGGAGGGCATCTCTCTGGAGATGACGCCCAACCTGCTCACCGCGCTCAGTCAAAAAGAGGTGGGCACGGACAGCGACGTGACGGCCAACTATATGGACGTGGCGATTCCCATCACCCGCGGCGGCGCCTCTTATATCATCTACATTCTGGACAACCGGCAGACGGTGCGGGACCTGAACAGCCAGATTTTCGCCCTGGTGGTGGAGGCCCTGGTGTTTGGCCTTGTGATTTCGGTTCTGCTCTCCTTCCTGCTGGCCAAGACCATGATTACACCCATCGAAAGCCTCACCGACGGCGCGAAGCGGGTCGCCGGCGGAGATTTTTCCCGCAAAATAGAGGTGAGCTCCAAGGATGAGATCGGCGTGCTCACCAACACGTTTAACAACATGGCCCAGCAGCTCAGGGAGACCCTCCAGGAGGTGGAGAACGAGCGCAACAAGCTGGGAACGCTGTTCCTCCACATGACCGACGGCGTGGTGGCCTTTAACCGGACCGGGGAGGTCATCCACTCCAACCCCGCCGCCGAGGAGATGCTGGGGCACCCCATCCCCGAGGGGGGCGGGGTCAATTACGGCGCGCTCTTCGGCGCCCTGGCGCCCCTGGAGTCGGTGCTGCATGTGGACCAGCCCGGCTATCTGGAGGCGGAGCGGGAGCTGGACGGCCGCAGCCTGGAGCTGCTGCTGGCGCCCTTTGACCAGGAGAGCCAGGGCGGCGTGCTGGTGGTGATTCACGACGTGACCCAGCAGCGCAAGACCGAGGAGATGCGCCGGGAGTTTGTAGCCAACGTCTCCCACGAGCTGCGCACCCCCCTCACCAACATCCGCAGCTACGCGGAGACCCTGGCCGACAACCCGGACATGCCCGCCGAGGTGGAGCGGAGCTTTCTCCAGGTCATTCTGGGGGAGAGCGACCGGATGACCCACATTGTGCAGGACCTTCTGACCCTGTCCCGCTTCGACTCGGGGCACAGCGCCCTCAACCTCTCCATCTTTCCCCTGGAGGGTGTGGTCCGGGACATCTACAGCGCGGTGTTTTTAGAGGCGCAGCGCCATGACCACACCCTGGAGCTGGCGCTGCCCGACAACCTGCCCCAAATTACGGCGGACCGGGAGCGGATTCTCCAGGTGATGATGAACGTGGTGTCCAACGCGATTAAATACACCCCGGGCGGCGGCCGGATTGTGGTCTCCGCCGGGCAGGAGGGGCCCATGGCCTGGGTGGAGGTGTGTGACAACGGCATCGGCATCCCCGCCGCGGACCGGGGCCGTATTTTCGAGCGGTTTTACCGGGTGGACAAGGCCCGCTCCCGGGAGTCCGGGGGGACAGGCCTGGGACTGTCCATCGCCAAGGAGATTGCGGACAGCCATGAGGGGCGTATTGGCCTTGTAGAGCGGGAGGGGCCGGGCGTCACCATCCGGATTGAGCTGAAAATCGCGGGGCCGAGCCATGGGGAATAAACGCGAGCGGGCCCTGGAATTTGGAAAGTCGGCGCTAATCGCGCTGCTGACGCTCTCGGCGCTGTTCCTGGTGGGCCGGACGCAGGCCTACACCGATGTCACCCCATCCCCGGCTCCCAGGTGGCTGCAGGCGCTGGCGGGGCTTCTTGCCCCGGACGGGGAGACCGAGCCGGGGTCCCCCGTAAACCGGCCCGTCACGCCGGTACAGCCCAGTCCGGTGCGGCTGATGGTGCGCAACGGCAAGGGCTGTTACGGCGCCCAGTACGACACCCAGGCGGTGGACGCCGACTTTGAGCTCCGGCTGGGACCCCTCCTGGGGGAGGCGCTAGCCGGCGCCGGCGCTGGAGTGGAAGTGTCGGAGGAGGTGTGGCGGCAGGCCATGGGCGACACCGCACCCGCTGTGTACTACGATTTTTTGGGGGACGTCCCTCTGGGCAGCCTCTCCGTGTGGCTGGGCGGGGAGCGAAACCGTATGCTGACCGGATTTGCCCGCCGGCTGCTGCTGACCGAGGGTGCCGACGGGGCCCCACTGCTGCTCTACCAGAGCGCGGAGGGCACCTGTTACGCCGGTGCCGTAGAGGAGAGCATCGGGGTCCGGCTGACCGGCGCCGTGGAGGGGTATACCCCCAACAACGCTGTCTTCGCCCTTCAGCAGGCGGAGCGGTACCCCGCCCTGGGGCCCTATGTGATGCTTTTGCCCGACACCCCCGCCCCGGCCCTCTTCTCGGCCATGAACCCCATCGCCCTGGAGGGGGGGGTCCCGACGGTGCAGGACCAGCTGCTGCGCGCCCTGCTCTTTCACCCTCAAGCCAGCACGGTCTATCAGGCTGTGGACGGTATGGTGGTGAAGGAGGGGGCGGACACCCTGCGCATCAATGCCGACGGAACGGTGGTCTTTGCCGCCTCGGACGCCTTTGAGCCCCGGTACAGCGTGCCCGCCGCCGCCAATCTGGAGGAGCTGGTGGAGATTACCTATGCCCTGGCGGAGCAGAGCATCGGCGCGTGGTGCGGAGGGGGGCGCGTCTACTATATGGGCGCGGAGGCGCTGGAGGGGGGCGCGACAGCGCTCTACTTCGGCTATGCCCTGGAGGGCGCCGCGGTGCAGCTCTACGAGGATGGATACGCCGCCCGCTTCGTGGTCCGTGAGGGCTATATCTCAGACGCCACCCTCCATTTCCGCGCCTATCAGATGACGGGCGCGGACGCGCTTCTGCTGCCCGAGCTCCTGGCGGCGGCGGCCATGGAGGCCCTGGATCTGGGGGGCGGAGCGCTCACGCTGTTCTACCAGGACAGCGGGCAGGGCGACGTGCCCGTGGTCTGGGGCGCGGAGGGCTCCAAATAGTGCCGACGAGAGGAGAGCAGATCCATGGCGTGGTCTAAGCTGAAAAATATCATGCTCATTATGCTCCTCATTGTCAACCTGTTTTTGCTGGCGCTGGTGGCGGTGCGGGAGAACCGCAGCGCCCAGTATATGAAAAGCGCCCGTGAGAATGTGATATTGACCTTTGCGAACAGCGGCATCTCGGTGGACGAGGAGAACATCCCCTGGGAGCAGACGCTGACGATGCAGGTGATGGAGCGGGACACCGAACGGGAGCGCCAGGGGGCGGAGGCCCTTCTGGGGGCGTGCACCCAGACCGGCCAGGGCGGCGTCTATTCCTATGTGGGGGAGCGGGGCTCTGTGCGGTTCTCCCGCAGCGGCGGGCTCTCCGCGTCGTTTGCCGCCACCGCCTACCCGGTGGGGGACGCCGCGCTGGAGGACCATGCCCTCCGGCAGCTGGCGCTGCTGAGGTTTGAGGGTGAGGTGGTCGAGGTGGTCCAGGGCCGGGGACAGGCCCAGGTGTGTGTGCGGCAGACGTGGTCCGGGGTGCCCATTTTCTCCTGTACGGCCACGCTGGTGTATGAGCGGGAACATCTGACAGGCATCGCGGAGGGGAGCTGCCGGCTCACCGGGACCCCGGTCGCGGTGGGCGGGGAGCAGTCGCTCACCGTGGCCACGCTGCTGATCCGCTTTTTGGAAGGGATTACCGAGCGGGGCGACATTTGCACCGCCATCACGGATATGACGGCGGGGTACACGCTCTCCCCCAGCCTGTCCGACCCCATTACACTGATGCCCACCTGGTTTATCGTCACCGATACGGGGGTATATTATCTGAATGGGCTGACCGGCGCCCTGGAGCGGACCGGCGGATAAATCGCCCGGGCAAAAAGATTTTACCATTCCCTCTTGAAATCACACTAAACATATGGTATTTTAGTATTAAAAAGGAGGGACGTTGCCATGAGGGTTTCTACAAAGGGGCGATACGCCCTGCGGTTCATGATGGAGGTGGCGCGCTCGGACAACGGGGGCCCCGTCTCTTTACGGGAGGTCTCCCGGCGCCAGGACATTTCAGAGAAATACCTGGAGCAAATTGTGACCCACCTCTCCCGCGCCGGGCTGGTGCGCAGCGTGCGCGGCGCCGGCGGCGGATACCTGCTCACCAGGCCGGCGGCGGCGTATACGGTGGGCGACATCTTGCGGCCCATGGAGGGGAATTTGATTCCTGTGGAGTGTGTCTCGGGCTCCGGCTGCTGTGACCGGGCGGATCACTGCGCCACCATAGAGGTATGGGAAAAAATCCACGCCGCGGTGGAAGGGGTGGTGGACTCCATCACCCTGGCCGATTTGACGGCACGCGACAGGGAAAAAGGCGGCGCGGCCGCCGCGGCCTCCGGCTTTTCGTC
>CAYPZF010000032.1:0-9354 GCA_964415275.1 uncultured Oscillospiraceae bacterium
GTCGTTGGCCACCTGTCCGGAGCGCTCGTAGCGCTCGATGGCCTTGTTCAGCTCGGTCAGCTTGACCGCGGTGGCGTTGATCTCCTGGGAGACAGTGCCGACGCTGTCGTTCTGGTCGTGCCAGAGGGCCCGCATTTCATCGTAGACCAGCTGGAAGCTCTGGGTCAGGCCCAGGGCGGTCTTCTGAACCGTAATTCTGTTCTCCTCGCTGGTGGTGTCTGAGGAAAAGGTGTTGAGGGCGCTGAAGAATCCCTCAATGGCGCCGGTCAGCCCCTCTCCCTCGTTCAGCTCCGCGTTGAACAGCCCCTCCAGATAGGTCAGCGCCTGGGTCGCGTGGTCGCTGTAGCTGTATCCGGCGTTCAGGTCCCGGTACTGATTGTCCAGATACGCGCTGCGCAGCTGCTGTATCTGAAGCACCTCGACCCCCTGGCCCACAGTGTCGTTGACGATTGGCCTCAGGAGGTAATCGGCGTGGCTCTCTTTTGCCGACGCGACCACCCTCTGGCGGGTATAGCCCACCGTGTTGGCGTTGGCAATGTTGTGTCCCGTAATCCTCATCTGCTCCATGGCGCTGTTGAGGCCTGACTTCGCCGCTTCGAATATGCCGAATGTGGATGCCACTTCCCCACCGCCTTACGCATGATAATCCAGCCGTCCGGCCGGGCTCTTCTTTTCCTCTCTGTTCCCCTGCATATCGTAGAGCTGGGCCTCGCCGCGGGGCACGCACAGCAGGCGGAGCATATACTCTGCATACCCGAGCTGGTGATTCAAAAGCGCCCCGACCTTCTTATTCTGCCGCCTGAGCCGTGACACGGCCCCCGTCAGCGCCTGTCCCGCGTCCGAAAGCGCCTGGCTGCCGGGGGCGCCGCCCAGGCCCGCCAAAAGCGCGGAAAGGGGCACCGCCCCGCCCGGGAGCCCGGCCGCCCGGGCCAGCGCCAGAGCCGCCACGTCCCGCCGCTTCTCCTGTCCGCGCAGGGCGAGGACAATCTCCTCCTCCTCCTCTAGGACCCCCTTCAGGCCCCCGGCATCCGAGGCGAGCAGGCATTGCTCTTTCTCCCGGCTGTATGCGGTGAGCATGTCAATCAGCTCGGCCTCCCGCCTGAGCGCGAAGGCCAGGTCGTCGGAAACCGCCCTCCACTGTTCCATGCCCCTCATTCCTCCCCCGCCCTGGAGCCGCCGAGAATGCTGGCCGCCACGTCCCGGCTGGAGACCTGATAGGTGCCTGCCTGGACCCGCTCCATGATGTCGGCGGCTCTCGCCTCCTCCTGGGCGCCGGTCTCCTCCATGGCCTGCCTGGCGGCCTTCATGAGGGCGGAGAACGTCCGGGCGCCCTCGGACAGCTCTACACTATCGGAGGTGCCGGACCCCTGCGGGCCTTGGACGGCGGACCGCTTTACAGCATTCACATAGCTGGAAATGGCGTCGCTGGGCGGCACCGAATTAATTTTCATGGCGATTCTCCTTTTAACCGAATCTGGGGTCAGTCCCTCGGGGGGCGGGACTAAGAGGCTGTACCCGTGCCCTTACCGGCCTTCCATCTTCCTCCGCCCGTTCGTCCCGTGCCGGCATCAGCTTTTGCGCAATCAGCTTCTTCCGGCACCGCTCGCACAGCACGCCGCTGACGACCGGGCCCCCGCACGCCCTGCACCTCGTCTCCCCCTTGGCGGCTCCGCCCTCCAGGACAATCCTGCCCTGGTGGATCAGGCT
The DNA here is from genome assembly GCA_964415275.1 of uncultured Oscillospiraceae bacterium. GTDB lineage: Bacteria > Bacillota > Clostridia > Oscillospirales > Oscillospiraceae > JAEWRY01. The sequence continues at coordinate 1,708 of CAYPZF010000032.1, forward strand.
GTTGAGTACCTTTTCAGACACGCCGGCATGCCGCGTGATGGACGCGAAGCTGGCCGACCCGGGGTTCTCATAGATATACTTTCTGACCTTGACATAGGCGTCGTCCATCTGCTTTCGGCACTCGCCGCACAGACCGGACTCGAATCTGCCGAAGGGTTTTCCGCAATGCTCGCATTTATACAGAGTCAATCTCTGTCGCCTCCCGTATCAGCACTGTCATACTAACGGATTTGGTTGGCCAGCCCCTCCATCTGATCGGCTGTCTGCAGGACCCTGCTCGCCAGAGCATAGGCCCGCTGGGAGCGGATGAGCAGGGTCAGCTCCTGGGCCAGGTCCACATTGGACCCCTCCAGGCTCCCCTGTATCACGTCCGGCCGCTCCGCGGGCGCTGCCGCGCCCGAGGCCTCTGTGACCGTGAAACAGGTGTCTCCCGCCGAGGCAAGCCCCTCGGGGTTTGGAAACACCGCGATCCCTAGCACCGCGATCTCCCCCTCCGGCCCATGCAGAACACCGGCCCGGGTGACGTAGAGCTCCGTCAGTTCCTCCGGGAGCGCGATCCGGCTTCCCCGGGTGTCCAGCACATAGTGGCCCTGGGCGGTGACAAGATACTGCGCTCCGCCCTCCTGGGACACCGCAAAGGCCCCGCCGCGGGTGTACAGCATTTCCCCTCCGGTGTGTTCCACCGTGAAAAAGCCGTCCCCCCGGAGGGCAAAATCCAGCAGCCCGCCCGTGTCTGTCAGGGGGCCGTCGGCAAAGCCGGCGGAGATAGCCCCCAGCAGCACGCCGCTGCCGGCGCGGAGATTGCGCGCCTCGCTGCCGCCGACGGGGCTGTCCATGGCGGTGTACAGCGCGTCCTTGAACTCCGCCCGGGCTGCCTTGTAGCCGACGGTGTTGACATTGGAAATGTTGGCGGCTATGGTGTCCAGCCTGGTCTGCTGGCCCTTCAGCCCGGACGCCGCCGAATAGATGGCCCGCATCCCGTTACCCTCCCAGCTTGCCCAGATTGACCGCGAGCCCCAGGGTGTCGTCGGTCATGCTCAGGATCTTCTGACTGGCTTCATATTTGCGGTAGACGGCAATCATGTCCACCATCTCCTCCGCGACATCCACGTTGGAGCTCTCCTGCATCCCCTGCCGGACCACGGCGGCTTCCGCCGGACCCGGCGCCGCCCCACCGTAGGCGTAGTAGAGATTGTTTCCCTCTTTGCGCAGCGCGTCGGGGGCCTCAAAGCTGACCAGGCGCAGGCGGTCTCCCGTGGCCTGACCGCCCGACACCGCCCCGTCGGCCGACACCGTAAACCCGTCGGACCCCACCCGGAGCCTTCCGCCTTCTCCCAGCACATAGTGCCCGTCCCCGGTCACCAGATACCCCTCGGGATCTACCGAGAAGTTCCCGCTCCTTGTATAGCGCTCCCCCCCGGGCGTCTCCACGACAAAGAACCCCTGGCCCACAATGGCCAGGTCGGTGGACCGACCGGTCTCCTCCAGGCTCCCCCCGGCGAAGTGCGTGACCAGCTCGTCCACGTGGGTGCCAAAGCTGTACGGCCCCGTCCGGCCGGCCCCGTAGATGCTGACCCCGGGGTCGTTGACGCGCAGGAGCATCACCTCGTCAAAGGAAGATGTGACCAGCGTATCCTTTTTATATCCGGTTGTCTCGGCGTTCACAATGTTGTTGGCCAGGACATCCATCTTGTTGCGCTGCACCGTCATGCCTGTGGCAGATGTGTACAGACCCCGAACCATAAACACGCCTCCTCCACACGGAGCGGAGCGCCGGACGGGCCGGACCGAACGTCCCGCCCGCGGCGTCGACTCCACATCATATTTATCGAATCTTTTCCCTGATGGTTAACCGTGAAATGCCTGAAATCCTCTTTTTTCTTTTTCCGCTGCCGCCGTCTCACCGCAGGGGGCTAATCCTCCAGCGCGCGCCTCATGTCCATCAGGACCCTGGAGTGGATTTGGGACACCCGCGACTCAGAGACCTTCAGAATGGCGGCGATGTGCTTCATGGGCATCCCCTCATAATAATGGAGCGTGATGACCAGCCTCTCGCGCTCAGGCAGCTGCTCCACCAGCGTCCGCAGGGCCTCGGACACAGCCTCGTTTTCGATGTGCTGGTAGGGGTCCTGACCGGCCGGCTCGGCGCCGACCCCCGTCTCCTTTTCAAAGAGCATGGCTTCAAATCGGACCAGATGGAACATGTGGGCCTGCTGGAGGACCTTGCGGACGGCGCGCTCCTTCATCCCCAGAAAATCCGCGACCTCCCGCTCTGTGGGCCGGCGGCCGTTGCTTGCCTCCAGCGTCTCATAGGCCTGCTGTACGCTGCTGATCTTCTTTCTCAGACTGGTGGGGGCCCAGTCCTGCCTGCGCATGTAATCGATGATCTCCCCCCGGATGCGGACAGAGGCGTAGGTCTGGAATTTTACGCCAAAGGCGGGGTCAAACTTATTGACGGCGTCAATCAGCCCGATCACGCCGCAGCTCATCAGCTCATCCTTTTCGCTGTAGTCCCTATACTGCGGCATGAGCCGCCTGACCACGCCGCCCACGAGGAACAGGTAGTGACGAATGAGCTTCTGTTTCGTCTCTTCCCCTCCGGTGTGGAAATACGTCTCCCACAGTGCGTCCACGTCGTATACCGCGTCCATCTCCATACCTAGCCATACCTCTTTGTCTGTTTCAGGCTCATCTCGCTGCGCTGGCTGAGCACCACCAGCTTGATGATAAGGTCCCTCGCCCGCTTCGGCATATCCTCAAACCGCACGCCCAACAGATATCCAAATGATACGTGTCCGGTCTCAATGCACCGGGCGACCCTGCCCGTCAGCTCCGGAAGGGTAGCCTGAATCCCCAAATGGTCGATGCGCAGGATAAAGTCCAGCTCCCGCCCCGGCTTACAGGGTTTGTTGAACCTGAGCAGCATCCCGGTTTCGCTGATGTTCACGGCCTCGGTTTCAAGCCACGGCGAGGGCGGCGCGCCCTCCGCAGTCTTGAGCCGGGCGTTCACCGCCAGCCTTTCCCAGGCGCGAAACGCCTCCCGCCTCTGGACCCGGCGGAGCGCTCCGGCTGCCCTGAGGGCGACAATGATATCGCCCCGGCCGGACCGCACGTCGGTCACCTCCGCCTCAAATATGTAAACCCCCCGCTCGTTTGCGCAGTACACCTGATGGGTTGCCCCGGGCACCTGCATCGGCCGGTGGCCCGGTTCCGGCGAGCCGATGACTGTCAGGGCGTCGGCGCCGAGGATTTTATGGACCGACGTGTGGAAGCTGGCCGTCCCGCTCTGGAGCCGAACCGCGTCCCCCTCCCTGAGCAGCTTATCTAAACGCATGGTCAAGCACCTCCCCGGCTGATGACGGCAGTTTCACAATGTCTTCAATGTGGAGCTCTATGCCTGGGTCCACCTCCGCATAGGACAGCACCGTTAAATCCGGCGCGATTTGCTCCATCAGCTTCTTAAACCTGGGGCGTACCGCCGGAGCCGTGAGCGCGACCGGTTTCTTGCCCTGAATCTCCACCTTCTCCATGATCTCCCTTGTGCTTTTAAACAGGCCTTGCAGCTTCGACGGTTCCAGAATGGTGACCGCCCCGGTCTCGGTCCGCTTGGTCTTTTCGAGGATCATCTGCTCTATTTGGGAATCCAGCGCCATCACAGCCACGTTTTCACCGGTGAGGAAGCGCTCGGTAATGACCCGGGAGAGGTTTTGCCGCACATATTCGGTCAGGTCGTCCGGGTGCCTGGTGACGGGGCCGTAGTCGGCCAGGGTCTCCATGATGGTGGCAAAGTTCTTGATGGGCACGTGTTCGCGCAGCAGGCGGACCAGCACCTTCTGGATCTCGCCATAGGAGAAGAGCTTGGGGACAACCTCCTCCACCAGCGCCGGCTGGACCTTGGCCAGGTTCTCCACCAGCGTCTGCACCTGCTGGCGGTTCATCAGTTCGCCGCTGTTGCTTTTGATGACCTCCATCAGGTGGGTGGTCATCACCGAGGGGGCGTCGATGGTGGTGTACCCCAGCAGCTCGGCCTTCTCCCGCTGTTTTTTCGTAATCCACAGCGCGGGGAGCCCAAAGGTGGGCTCCGTGGTCTCAACGCCGGAGATGGTCTCCTCCGCGCCGTCGGCGTTGATGGCTAGGTAGCGGTCGGGCATCACTTCGCCGCGGGCCGCCTCGATCCCTTTGATCATGATCCTGTACTCGTTGTTGCCCAGCCGTACGTTGTCCCTCATGCGGACGGAGGGGAGGATAATGCCCAGGTCCATGGCGCACTGGCGCCGGACCATGATGACGCGGTCCAGCAGGTCTCCCCCCAGGCTGGTGTCCACAAGGGGCACGATGCCGTATCCGAATTCCATCTCCAGCTGCTCCACCTGCAGCAGGTCCAGCACGTTTTCCGGCCTCCGCTTTTCCTCCGCCAGCTCGGCGGCCTTGTCCTCCTGTATGGGCTGAACCGCCTTCAGCGCCTGACCGCGCAGGTAAGTCCCCAGGCCCAGCAGCAGCGCCGCAAACAGGATAAGCTGCCCCCTGGGAAAGCCGGGCACCAGGCACAGCGCCAGGAGGACGGCGCCGCAGATGATCATGATGTTGGGGTTGGAGAGCAGCTGCCGGGTCAAATCGGTGCCGAAGCTGCCGTCGGACGCCGACCGGGTCACCACGATGCCGGCGGAGGTGGAAATCAGCAGCGCGGGGATTTGGCTGACCAGCCCGTCACCCACGGTGGCGAGGACATAGACACTGGCGGCCTGGCCTATCTCCATCCCTTCCATGGTCACGCCCACAATCAGGCCGCCCACAATATTGACAATGGTAATGATGATGCTGATGATGGCGTCGCCCTTGATAAATTTGCTGGCGCCGTCCATAGCGCCGTAAAAGTCGGCCTCTCGCTGGATGTCGGCCCGGCGCTGCCGGGCCGTGACCTCATCGATGGCGCCGGTGTTCAGGTCGGCGTCCACCGCCATCTGCTTGCCGGGCATGGAGTCCAGCGTAAACCGGGCCGCCACCTCCGAGACGCGCTCCGCGCCCTTTGTAATCACCACGAACTGAATGGCCACGATGATCAAAAAGCTCACGACGCCCACCACCAGATTGCCGCCAATGACAAAGCTGCCAAAGGTTTTGATGACCTCGCCCGCGTCGCCCGCGTTGCCCAGGATGAGTTTGGTGGAGGAGAGGTTGAGGGAGAGCCGGAAGAGGGTGGTAATCAGCAGCAGGGTGGGCAGCACGGAAAACTCAAGGGCGTGGGTGATGAACAGCGTGGAGAGCATAATAAACAGGGACCCGACGATGTTTATAATCAGCAGCGCGTCCAGAACCCAGGTGGGCATGGGAATGATGATGATGATGATAATGCCCAGAATCAGACCGCTGACGGCAATGTCCGACGCCTTCATGCCCTGCCCCCCTTCAGCGTTTTTGAACGGTTTGGTATACATAGATCAAAATATCGGCGATGGCCTGGTACAGCTCGGGTGGGATCTCGTCCCCCACCTGACAGGAGCTGTACAGCGCCCTGGCCACAGCCTTGTTCTCCACAACGGTCACCCTGTGCGCCTTTGCCAGCTTTTTGATGCGCCGGGCGAGGAAGTCCTGGCCCTTGGCCAGCACCACGGGGGCCCTGTCCTCCGTTTCCTTATACCGCAGGGCAACCGCGAAGTGCTCGGGGTTGGTGACCACCACGTCGGCCTCGGGGACCCTCCGCATCATCCGCATGGCGCTCATTTGACGCTGCTTCTGCCGTATCTTTCCCTTGATTTGGGGGTCGCCCTCGGTCTGCTTATACTCCTGCCTGACCTCCTGTTTGGTCATGCGCAGGTCCTTTTCAAACTTCCACCACTGGTAGAGCACATCCAGCACCGCGAAGGCGGTCAGCGCGAGCCCCATCATAACACCCATGGACAGGCAGTCAGACAAGACCCGGGAAAAGGCCTGTCCCACGTCGGCGTACATCAGGCCGGCGAAATACCCGAATCCGCCGCGCAGGTACCTAGCGGCGATATAGGCCAGGATGACAATCTTAATGACCGATTTTATCAGCTCCACCAGGGTGACCGAGGAAACAATCCGTTTGAACCCCTGAATGGGACTGATTTTCCCGAAGTTGGGCTTAATCCTGGACGAGGTAAACATGGGTCCGGTCTGCCCCGCATGGACCAGGACGCCAGCCGCCGCGGCCACCAGCAGAAGGGGCAGCAGGATGGGCAGCGCCTGCCGCAGCAGGTCCATATAGACCGCCCGCAGGACGGCGGCGGACACATGCCCGGCCTGCCCGGTCACGGCCGGGGACAGGGCATAGGCCACAAGCCGCCCCATGGAGTCCATAAAGCCCTCGTATCCGAGCTTGAGCGCGCCGAACAGGATAAAGATCATCAGAGCCGACGCCAGATCGGCGCTTTTATGGACCTCGCCCTTTTCCCGCGCGTCTCGTTTCTTTTTGGGGGACGCCTTTTCTGTCTTCTCGCCGCTGTGCCCGCTCATGCCGCGCGCCCCAACTGCTCAAACATCAGGCCCACGTAGTCGAAGGCCTTGGAAAAGATGACTTGAGAGAACCCGGCAAACACCCCCAGGGTCGGAATCAGTATGGCAAGGCCCACAATGACCTTCAGGGGGATGCCCACCACGAACATATTGAGCTGGGGCACCGTCCGAATGGCCGCGCCCAGCGCGATCTCCAGCATGAGTCCGGCGGCCAGCACGGGCATGGCCACCATCGCCGCCAGGAGGAAGGACGTTCCGGTCACCTCAAGGGCCGCCCACAGGATGCCTGGCCCGGGCGAGGCGGCCCCCACCGGCACCGTCTCCAGGGTGCGGTACAGGATGCCGATGATCCGCAGGTGTCCGTCCATAGCAAAGAAGAGCACCAGCAGCATCAGGTTCAGGAGAGAGCCTGTCAAGGGCGCCTGCGCGTTGCTCTGCGGGTCGTAGATGCCGGCCATAGTGAATCCGATCTGGTAGTCCATGATGCTCCCCGCCGTGAGGGTGAGGCTGAACATGGCGGTCAGCACAAAGCCCATGGCCAAGCCAAAGAGCAGCTCGCGCAGGCAGAGCAGGACGTATTCCAGCAGATGGGCGGGGGCGGGGTATACGGCGGGGGCGGGGGCGCCCATCAGGAACACCAGGGTCAACACCGCGCAAAACCCGACCTTGGACGGGCCGGGCACGTTTTTGCGCCCAAAGACAGGGCTGCTTATGAGCAGCGCGCTGACACGCAGAAAGAGCAGGAACACATACTCCAGGTGTCCGCCAAGCGCTGTAAAGCCATCCATAGTCCCGCTCCCCTCCCCTCCGCGTGCCGGGTCTCCGCTACGCCAGCATCTGGTTGATTGCCCCGTATACCTCCCGGGTATAGTCGGTCACCAGGCTGATGATCCAGCCGCCGAACACCAAAATCGCCAGCAGAATCCCGATGATTTTGGGTACAAAGGCCAGGGTCTGCTCGTTGATCTGCGTGGTGGCCTGAAAAATGGAGACCAGCACGCCGATGACCAGAGCCGTTCCCAGCATAGGGAGGGCGGCCAGCAGGGCGGTGTATACCGCGCCTCTGAGCACGGTCAGAATTTCAACCTGTGTAATCATAGCGCCTTCTAAGCTCCAAAGCTTTGAATCAATGTGCCGATGGTCAGCTGCCATCCGTCCACCAGGACAAAA
>CAYPZF010000033.1:0-9116 GCA_964415275.1 uncultured Oscillospiraceae bacterium
CCCTTTCTATAGGCTGGGGAGAGGGAAAACAGGAGCAATCAGCGGTCCATCAGGTTGTAGAGCATCACGGCGGCCTCGGCCCGGATGGCGGCGCGCCCGGGCGCGAAGCGGCCGGCGCCGTCCCCCGAGACCAGACCCAGGCCCTGGGCCAGGGCGGCGTAACCGTAATATTCCGCGGGGATGGCGGCCTGGTCGGAGAAATTACACTTGAAGATGTCCTTCAGCGCGGCCACCTCACTGTACCCGGCGCCGTCCAGCAGGAGCTTTGTCAGCTCGGCGCGGGTCACCGCGGCGTTGTCGTTGCGCTGGGCCCGGGTGAGGATGCCCATGGAGTAGGCCGCCTGGTAGACCTCGTCCCGCAGGGCCTCGTCGGCCTCGCCGGGGTTAACCTGCCAGCCCCGGGTGCTGACCAGCAGGCAGACCAGGTCAAACTGCGTCAGGGCGGCGCCGGGCTGGAAGGTCCCGCCGGCATAGCCCACGCCGTAGCGGGCCAGCCGCGTAATCTGCCCCTTGGCCCAGTGGCCCTCCAGGTCACTGTAGGAGAGGCCGGTGTCTGCCCGCGCCTGGGCGGGGACGGGTGAGCCGGTCTTGGCGTCGATGCCCAGGTAGGCGGTGTCTCGGGTCAGGCTGTAGCCCAGCTTCAAGGTGTAGAAATAGGAGTACCCCAGATCAATGAGGGGCCTGACACCGGGGTCTGAGAGGTCCAGCTTCTGGGGGACCGCCAGATAGGAGAGCGTGACGTCATAGGTGGCCAGCCAGGCGTCCAACGCGTCCTGCGCGCTGATGATTCCATCGGGGCTGTCGAAGGTCACGGCATCGTCAAAGTGCTTGCTGTAATGGCTGATTGAGCCGTCGGTGGCGTCCACGCCCACAGAGATGCTGTTGCCGGTGTAGAAGTAGCCGTTCTCCTTTTGGGCGTAGGTGAGGGAGTGGTTCACCACTCGGTCGTTCTCCAGGGCGTCGGTGCTCTGATACAGCTCGGTCTTGCCAAACTGGTCTGGGCAGAGCTCGGCCAGGAAGGCCTCGGCGGCGGTCTGGGCCTGGCGGGCGGTGACGGCGCGCGCGGGGGCGCTCTTCTCGGGCAGCCAGGCCGAGCTGTACAGGTCCAGCAGGTCCCCTGTCCGGGCGTCTACGGAGGCGATCCGGGACCAGATGGCCCCGCCCACCTGCTTGCTGTAGCGCAGAGAGGCGGTGACGGCGGCGGGAGCGTCGTCCTCCCCGGTGTCCCGCGCCACCATATAGGAGGCGGAGCTCAGGGTGTAGGTGCGCAGGCCCAGGGCGGTCATGGCGCGCAGCTTGGCGTCCAGGGCTTCCTTGTCCAGCACACCCTCCAACTTTTCAATGCCGGCCAGCTCGGCCTCCGTGAGCTGCTTGGAGGCGTTGGCCTCGCTCCCCTCCATGGCCGTGTCCATGGCGGCCTGGCCGGCACCCCCCGTCACCCTCATGTTGCCGAACAGCTCGGTGAGGTTCACCAGGCGCCCGGTGGCGGCGTCCACATAGTATTCGTCAATGCTGTCGGGCAGATAGCGCAGCACGGCGGTCTTTCCGTCGTCGGAGAGGACGTACTCCAGCCGGAGGGACAGGGGGCCGCTCAGGGTCTGCCCGGCCTGGGCCGAAGTGACGGCGGGCTTTGCGGAGGGGACCCCGCCCATATACCGGGTGGGCAGGACGTCACGGGAGAAGTGGGTTACCTGATTGTCCGCGGCCCGCACGGAGAGGGAGTAGTTGAGGGGGGAGGGCAGTCCGTTGAGCAGGACAAGCCCGGAAAACCGATAGGAAGACGCGTTGAGGGAGCCGGAGTTGTAGGGCTCCTTCAGGGCCACGGATTCCAGGACGCCGTCCAGCACCTTGTCCAGGAAGGTCCGCGCGGCGGCGGTTGCCTCCTCGGGGCTTCCGGCGGGGAAGGAGGGCAGCCTGCCGCCGCCTGAGGCGGAGGAAGGGCCGTCGTCGGAGCGGGAGAACGAGATGATGGCGCCGTCCTCGGTGGCCTCCACATAGAGCGCGCCCGCCGGGCCGGACCAGCTGAGGCGCCAGGTGGGGGCCAGCTCATTTTCGTATTTGTCTCCATAGAAGCTGTCGTACGCCTGGGTGTCGATGCCAAGGGTCTCTTTGACCTTGGCGGTGACCGCGGCCAGCTGGTCGTCGGCGGGCGCCGCCGCGCCTAGGGCAGGCAGGGACAGACCGCACAGCAGCGCGGCGCACAGCAAGAGAGAGAGCCGTCGTTTCATAAACATCCTCCTTAATATTCGTGTTGGTTTCCGGGCCCGTGCGAAACGTGAGCCCCTGATATACGAATTAGACGGCGGGGGAAGAAAAAAGTTCCAGAAAGCACAGGCCCCGCGGACAAAACAGCCGGGCCGCGTCAAAAAGACGCGGCCCGGCTGCGTAATTGCTGGTTGTCGGGGCGGCGCGCTTATTGCCCGCCCTTTTTGATGCCCTCATGGGCCTTGAGCTCCCGCAGCGCGTCCCGGTAGGAGAGGTTCACGCGGCCCTTCTCGTCGATGTCGGTTACCTTGACCCAGATCATATCGCCGATGTTAATCACGTCCTCCACCTTTTCCACCCGCTTTTCGGCCAGCTTGGAGATGTGCACCATACCGTCCTTTCCGGGGGCCAGCTCCACGAAGGCGCCGAACTGGAGGATGCGGACCACCTTGCCGTAGTACAGGGCGCCCACCTCGGGGACAAAGACAATGGTCTCAATGGTCTTTTTGGCGGCGTCACAGGAGGCCTTGTCCACGCCGGCGATATAGATGGTGCCGTCGTCCTCAATGTCGATTTTGGCGCCGGTGTCGGCGCAGATCTTCTGGATGACCTTGCCGCCGGAGCCGATGACATCCCGGATCTTGTCCACATCAATCTTCAGCTTCACCATTTTGGGCGCCGTTTCAGCCACCTCGGGCCGGGGCTGGGCGATGCAGGGGAGCATAATCCCGTCCAGAATGGCGCACCGGGCGTCCCGGGTGGTCTCCAGCGCCTCTTTGATGATGGCGTGGGAGAGACCGTCGTTTTTCAGGTCCATCTGGATGGCGGTGATGCCCTTCTTGGTGCCCGCCACCTTGAAGTCCATCTCACCGTGGAAATCCTCCACGCCCTGGATGTCAATAAAGGTCGTAAACCCGCCGTTGTCGTCCTGGATCAGGCCGCAGGAGATGCCGGCCACCGGGGCCTTGATGGGCACCCCGGCGTCCATCAGCGCCAGGGTAGAGCCGCAGACGGCGCCCTGGGAGGTGGAGCCGTTGGAGGAGACCACCTCGGAGACCACGCGGATGGCGTAGGGGAACTCCTCCTGGCTGGGCAGGACGGGCTCCAGCGCCCGCTCGGCCAGGGCGCCGTGGCCCTTTTCACGCCGGTTGACGCTCCGCGCGCCCCGGGCCTCGCCCACCGAGAAGGCCGGGAAGTTGTAGTGGTGCATATACCGCTTGGACTCGTCCTCCCAGATGGTGTCCAGCTTCTGGGAGGCGGAGAGGGTGTTGAGGGTACAGACCGAGAGCACCTGGGTCTGGCCGCGGGTAAAGAGGCCGGAGCCGTGGACCCTGGGCAGAACCCCCACCTCGGCGGCCAGGGGCCGGATTTCGTTCTTGGCGCGGCCGTCCACCCGGTGGCCCTCCAAAAGCCAGGCCTTAACAATCATTTTCTGGAACTTGTAGGTGATTTCGTCCAGATACTTGTCCATCTCGGGGTGGTCCTCCAGGAAGAGCGCGTGCCAGCGGTCGATGAGGGCTTCCCAGCGCGCCTCCCGGACGTTTTTGTCGTCGCTATCCAGAGCGGCCTTGGCCTCATCCGTGGTGGCGGCCACGATCTTGTCAAAGAGCTCCTGGTCAAAGCTGGCGTGGGGATACTCAAACTTTGGCTTGCCGATTTCGGCCACGATGCCGTTGATAAAGGCCACCTGCTTGCGGATCTCCTCGTGGGCCTTCACAATGCCCTCGTACATGACCGAGTCGGGGACCTCCTTGGCGCCCGCCTCAATCATGATCACCTTTCCGTCGGTGGCGGCCACGGTCACGTCCATTTCAGAGACGCGGTGCTGCTCCTGGTTGGGGTTCATGACGACCTGGCCGTCCACGTAGCCCACTTCCATACAGCCGATGGGGCCGCCCCAGGGGATATCGGAATAGCTGAGGCAGGCGGACACGCCAATCATGGCGGTCAATTCGGCGGAGCAGTCCCGGTCCACGCTCATGACGGTGCAGGTGACGACCACGTCGTTGCGGAAGTCGTGGGGGAACAGGGGGCGGATGGGCCGGTCAATCAGCCGGGCCGCCAGGACGGCGGGCAGAGAGGGCTGGCCCTCCCGGCGCATAAAGGAGCCGGGGATGCGCCCCACCGCGTAGAGGTTCTCCTCAAAGGCCACACTGAGGGGGAAGAAGTCGATGCCGCCTCTGGGGCGGGCGGAGGCGGTGACGGGCACCAGCACACAGGTGTCGCCATAGCGCGCCATGCAGGCGGCGTTGGCCAGCTCGGCCATCTTGCCCATCTCCAGGGAGAAGGGGCGGCCGGCGATCTCGGTTTTGTAGAGCTTATGGGCGGTAAATTCTTTTTGTCTGACGATGGTTGACATATGCGTCCTCCTGTTTGTCGGTGCACAGCCGGTCCATCCGCGTTTTTTAGCATTTGAAGATGGGTCCGGGGGCCCCTTTCCCCGGGCACATGTTCAATTGCTAAAAAGGCATCTTAGGCCTTCTGTGCGTGGTGGGTGGGAGAGGAAAGAACGGGCGGTGCAGTTTCCCACACCGCCCGTTTCACACCTCGGGGTGATTCAATCCGGCGCGCTCTTATTACTTGCGAATGCCCAGCTTGGCAATGATGGCGCGGTAACGCTCCACATCTTTCTTGGCCAGGTAGTCCAGCATCTTGCGGCGCTTGCCGACCATCTTCAGCAGGCCCCGACGGCTGTGGTTGTCGTGCTTGTGCACCTTCAGGTGCTCGGTAAGCTCGTTGATGCGGGCGGGGAGGATGGCAATCTGCACCTCGGGAGAGCCGGTGTCGGTCTCGTGGGTGCGGTTGGCCGCGATGACGGCCGTCTTTTCGTCTTTGCGGATCATGGGGAGTTCCACCTTTCTTTTTGTTTACCCAAGTACCGCGCGACGGGCAGGTGAAGGACCCGGCTGACATGCGGGCTGGTATCCCGAAGCGAAGTGACTGGGCACGGCGCGCTTGGCTCGCGCGCTTTGAAAGCATATCATAATTTTACCCAAGTGTAAAGGAAAAAATCCCGGTTTTTATGTCTGCCGGGGCTTTCTCCGGGGCGCGCGCCGAAAGCGGTCCTCCTCGCTAAACACACAGCCGCAGTATTTTTGCATATAGAGGCCCAGGTCACGGGCGCGCTGCTGCCCCTCGCGGAAGCGGGGCCGGAAGTCCCGGGGCAGAAACACACCGCCGTATTGACCGGCCGCCCGCTCCCCCGCCGCCAGAAGGCCGTCCCGGCTCTGGTAGGGGCTCACCAGAAGGGTGGTGGTAAAGGCGTCGAAGCCGTGCTCCGCGGCATAGCGCGCCGTCTCCTCCAGCCGGCAGCGGTAACAGTAGGCGCAGCGGCCGTCAATGTCCCCGCACACCGCCCGGACGAAGGGGCGCAGACCGTATTCTCCCCCCTGGACCAGGGGAAGCGCCGCGGTTTCGGCGTAGTCGGCCAGCGCGTCTTTTCTGGCGCGGTATTCCGTGAAGGGGTGGATGTTGGGGTTGTACCAAAAGCCGGTTACGTCATGGCCATCCTCCCGCAGGGCGTCCAGGCAGGTGATGGAGCAGGGGGCGCAGCAGATGTGCAGCAGCAGCTTCATGTTGTATAATTCCTCCATCTCGAACCATACTAATGTCAACTATTATAACAAGGCGGTGGTTGTTCTGCAAGTGCGTGACCTGATGAATCCCAGCGTCGTCTCCATCACCCCCGGAGAATCCGCGGCCCTGGCCGCCCGGCTCCTCTCCCGCCACAACATCGGCTCCCTCCCCGTCTGCGGAGAGGATGGCCGCCTGCGCGGCATTGTCACCGACCGGGACATTGTCCTGCGCTGTATAGCGGCGGAGGAGGACCCGGGCCAGACCCCGGTGCGGGAGATCATGAGCCGCGCGCCGAAGGCCATCTCCCCTGACGAGGATGTCCGGGAGGCCTCCCGGGTGATGGCGGCCGAGCAGGTGCGGCGGCTGCCCGTGCTGGAGAAGGGCAGGGTCGTGGGGATGATCTCACTGGGTGACCTGGCCCGTTGCCACAAGTATGACATGGAGGCATCCAAGGCACTCTCTGAGATTTCCGACAATGTGAAAAAGCTGTAAGAGGCGCGGAAGTCCCCGCCGGCACAGGCCGGCGGGGACTTCCGCTTGGAGAGGTCGTCTATGGTAGATAGGACAGCGGGTTCACCGAGGTGCCGTTGACCTTAATCTCAAAGTGACAGTGGTTGCCGGTGGAGCGCCCGGTGGAGCCCACCTTCGCGATGGTCTGCCCCTGGTAGACCTTATCACCGACGCCCACCAACAGGCTGGAGCAGTGGCCGTAATAGGTCTGGAACCCGTTGCCGTGGTTTACAATGACCAGCTTGCCGTAGCTGCCCTTCCAGCCGGAGAAGGTGACGGTGCCACCGTCGGACGCCCGGATGGACGAGCCGTAGGAGGTGGCGATGTCCAGGCCGGAGTGGAAGCTGTAGGAGCCGAAGATAGAGCGGTAGCCGAACCTGGAGGAGATCCGCCCGGAGCAGGGCCAGACAAAATAGCCGTTGGGGTGCCAGGTGGGCCGGGCTTTGGTGCCCACCGCGACCACCTTGGTGGAGGCCTCACACAGGGTGGTGGAGCAGTGGATGGTCCGCTCCTGCTCCTTGCCGTTGACATAGGTGACGCTGGCTTCCACCAGGGCCTCGCCGGGCACGCCGGCCTCCAGCACCTTGCTGTCGCCCTGGTACATGGAGGGGTCCTCCACCTCTTTCACAGGGCACTCAATGGGCTCGGTATAGACCACATCGTCCACCGTGCACACGGAGAGATAGGGAATGGTCTCCTTCACGGTGAGGAGCTGGCCGATGCTCAGCTTGTTGATGTTAATGTCGGGGTTGAGCGCCTGAAGCTCGGCCATGGTCATGCTACTGGCCTTGGCGATGGCGCCGAAGGTGTCGCCCTTGGCGACCTCATAGACGGTTTGGCCGTTGACGTTCTGCGTCAGCAGGGCCTTCATTTCTTGCGGGTCCTGGAGCACGTCGGCAGCGGTGTACTGCCAGACGATGTCCACATCCGCCAGGAAGGAGACGTCCACTGTGTCCTCGGTGATGTAGGGGGCGGACAGCTCATCCAGCAGGTGGCCGAGCACCTCCTGGTCGGCGGCGGCGCCGATGAAGGTCCCGTCCACCGTGAGCACATAGCTCTTCATCACCTCGTCGATGCGGTCGAACAGGTAGGTTTCCAGGTTTGAAATGGGAGAGACCGTGTCCTTTGGGATTAGGGCGGGGACATACCGGACCTCACTGTCGATCTCATACTCACGCCCCAGCACCGCGGACGCGCGGCTTTCCACCCGTTCCACCACCCGCTCAAACACGGCGGGAGCGGTGACCGTGCCCACCTGGACGCCATCCACCGACACCGCGAAGGCCGGGGAATAGACCGTGCTCACCACGGCGGCGGTGCCCAGAAGGGCGGTGACCGCCAAAAAGGGCAGGGGGCCCAAAACGGGGCGTCCGGCCCTGGCGGAGGCGGTCTGGTGAAATGCCCGGGCTCCTTGCCGGCGCATCCGGCCCAATGTGGCCTCCGCAGCGGCAAAAAACCGGTTGGCAGCATCCGTTATCTTCTCCCAGGTACCCTGCCGCGAGGGCGCGGCGGCTGCCGGGGGAGGCGGGAAAACCTTGCCGCCTGCGCGCGGGGCGCGCAACAGTTCGTCCATAGGCGACCAGACCTCCTTCCAACGTTCCGAGATATGAGGAAGTGCGTTTATAAAAAATAACAGAGTGGTGTTAAATGATTACAAAAGGTTACAGAAGATAATATACACGCTTTTCCCGGGTTCGTCAAGCCTTTTGGCGTAGAAATTGGAAGTGGGGCAGAAAAAGTTTTGCCGCCCCGTGTCACAAGGACAGGAGGCGGCTTCCGCCGCCCCCGGAGGGGCGCCGGGCGGCAGGGACAAAGGGCGGGTCCGGCCAGAGGGCCGGACCCGCCCTGTTCGGGGGGAGGGCGTCAGGAGAGGGCGGCCGTAATAATGGCCATGGAGTAGACCTCCTGGGCGTTGCAGCCGCGGGACAGGTCGTTGATGGGGGAGTTCAGGCCCTGGAGGATGGGGCCGTAAGCGTCGAAGGAGCCCAGGCGCTGGGCGATCTTGTAGCCAATGTTGCCGGAGTTGATGTCGGGGAAAATGAAGGTGTTGGCATGGCCGGCCACGGTAGAGCACTGGCACTTGGTCTCGGCCACCTTTGGGGAGACCGCCGCGTCAAATTGAATCTCGCCCTCCACGGCCAGGTCCGGGGCGGCGATCCGGGTCTTTTCAAAGGCGCGGCGCATCTTGTCCACGCTGGGACCCGTGCCGGAGCCCTTGGTGGAGTAGGACAAAAAGGCCACCTTGGGGTCTACGCCGAAGATTCTTGCGGTCTTGGCGGTCTCGATGGCGATCTGCACCAGGTCATCCTCCGAGGGGTCGATGTTGATGGCGCAGTCAGCCATGGCCAGCGCCTCGTTCTCGCCGGTGGCGGAGGGGCGGACCATAATGAAGCAGGAGGAGACAATGGAGATGCCCGGCTTGGTCTTGATGATTTGCAGGGCGGGGCGGACGGTCTCCGCGGTGGAATAGGTGGCGCCGCCCAGCAGGGCGTCGGCCAGGCCCATCTTCACCAGCATGGTGCCAAAGTAGTTGCCGCACTGGAGGAGACTGCGGCACGTCTCCTTGCTCGTCTTTCCCGCGCGCACCTCGCAGAAGGCTTGGACCATCTCCTCCATGCCGGGATAAGCGGCGGGGTCATAGATCTCGGCCCCGCGGATGTTGAAGCCGTATTCCTCAGCGACAGCCCGGATTTCGTCCGCGTTGCCCACCAGAATGGGGGTGAGAAAAATACCGGAGAGGAGCCGGGCGCTGGCCTCCAGAATACGGGGGTCGGTACCCTCGGTGAACACAATTTTCTTGGGGCTGGCCTTCAGCGAATCAATCA
>CAYPZF010000034.1:0-9040 GCA_964415275.1 uncultured Oscillospiraceae bacterium
CGGTGACGTCGTCGAGCTGTCGGCCTGCCTGCACGGTGACTACTCCGACCCTGCTGGCCGGATCCATCAACTGTTCCACGACAGCGGCGGGCTGGCGCCCCGGTGAGACAACATAGAAACCCGGTTCCACGGTGTCCATCGGCGGCGTGTGTGACCGTGCCGCTGAGGCGAACGACTGCGCCGCGTCCACCACGCCCAACGCGGCCAACCGTTCTTCGACAACCGGCACACTGTCGCCGGGGCGCACCTCGAGGACCCTGTCGTGGTCGCGATCAGCGGTCACGGACTGCGGGGCAGCGCCGTCAGGGGCGGGCCGCCCCACACTGGTCCATGTCACCGCCGCCGCCCCGACGATCGCGCACAGCCCGGCCACCGCAGAGAGCAGTCGCAGGCGCCGACCGGCCCCCGGTCCCGCATCGCTGGGGTCGCCCATCTGCGTCAGCGGGTGCGTCGTGACACGGTCAGCGGCATGCCCACCGAGCTGGCCCAACCGCTCAGGCGGTTGGACGCGGGACCCGCGGCGGGGGCGCTCATTGGGTGTGGCTGGTGACAACGGTGCCGCGACCCTCCCGTGCGTCGAGTTCCATCCCGGACCTCTCTACTATCGAGGTACGTAGATATCGGGTTACTCTAACCCATCCGGCATCCCCAGGGTCGCTGGACCAGAGCCCGTGGGGGCTGGCATTTGCTGCCCACCCTGGGGGGCGCTGTGAACCGGAGGAGACCGCGTGGGCACAAAGCTTGAACTGGAACTGTCGACGCTGTTGCCCGACGGGCACGACGATGGCGACGGCTGCATGGACCGGCTGTCTGAAGCATTAGCGCGAACGCCAGGAGTCGACGAGGCGCACATCGTCACCGGAGCCGACGGTCCCGCGCAGCTGTGTCTGCACTATGACCGCGACGCGCTGACCGTCAGCACCCTGCGCGAGTTGGCCTTTCGTGCGGGCGCCGAGATCACCGACCGGTATGGCCACGTGGTGTGGCAGGCCAGCGGACTCAAGCGGCCACGGCGGGCCGAGCGCATCACCGCCGAATTGGAGAGAGTCCCCGGTGTGCTGGAGGCCCGCGCCTGGTCGGATGGGCCTCTGCGCATCGAGTTCGACCGCGAACAGATCGGCGAGCAGGACCTGCGCGCCCAACTCGCCGGACTGGGTGTGCGCGTACAGCCTGACCGGGCACTCACCGTCCCACCGGGACCGCCGGCACCGACCGGGGAACACCGCCCCTCGGTCGCTGAAGGGGAAGAGCACCACCACGGAGGGCTGTTCGGCGACAGGAGCGAACTGATTTTCGCCATCGCCTGCGGAGTATTCCTCGCCGTCGGATTCGGTTTGTCCTTCGTATCGGCTGCGCCGCAGTGGCTTTCGCTGGTCTTCTATCTGCTGTCCTTCGCGACGGGGGGGTATTTCACCGCCCGGGAGGCATTCGAGTCGATCCGGGCAGGCCGCTTCGCAATCGACCTCCTCATGCTGGTGGCGGCCCTGGCCATGGCGGTCTCCATCAACCCCTCCCTGGCCCTGGTGCTGCTGACGGTCATCCCCGTGATGGCCCTGTCCATCGGCATTTTGATGAAGGTCTGCGGCAAGCTCTTTGAGATCATGCAGCAGCGGATCGACGCGCTTAACAATACGGTGCAGGAAAACCTGGTGGCCATCCGGGTGGTCAAGGCCTTCGTCCGGGCCGGCTATGAAAAGACCAAGTTCCAGGCCTCTAACGACGCCCTGACCGACGCGGCCCTGGAGGCGGTCATGCGGATCATTCTCATGCAGCCCATTATGATTCTATGCTTCAACATCGCCACCGCCGGCGTGCTCTGGGTAGGCGGCCGGCAGGTGATGGGCGGCACCATGCTCATTGGCGACCTGTCCTCCTTCCTTAATTACATTTTCCAGGTGCTCATGAGCGTTATGATGGTGGCCATGGCCCTGCTCCACCTCTCCCGTGCCCAGGCCAGCGCCCGGCGCATTGTCGAGGTGCTGGACGCCGTGCCGGACATCCGGGACTGCGTCCGCCCCGGCCAGGTACTCCCCGCCCCCCGGGGCAAGGTGGAGTTCCGGGACGTCTCCTTCCGGTACAGCGCCGGGGGCAGCGGGGACGACGTGCTCTCCCACCTGTCCTTTTCCGTAGAGCCGGGCCAGTTTGTGGCCCTGGTGGGCGGCACCGGCACCGGAAAATCCTCTCTGGTCAACCTCATCCCCCGGTTCTATGACGTCACCGGGGGCGCGGTGCTGGTGGACGGGACGGACGTGCGGGAGTTCCCCCTGGAGGCGCTTCGGAGCCGTATCGGCATGGTGCTTCAAAACAACCTCCTCTTCTCGGGCACAATCCGGGAAAACCTCTTGTGGGGCAAGGCCGACGCCACAGAGGAGGAGATGATCCAGGCGGCCAGGGACGCCCAAGCCTACGACTTCATCATGTCCTTCCCCGACGGCTTTGACACCCTCCTGGACCAGGGCGGCGTCAACGTCTCCGGCGGCCAGAAGCAGCGCCTGTGCATCGCCCGGGCCATGCTGCGGCAGCCATCCATCCTCATTTTGGACGACTCCACCTCCGCGGTGGACACCCAGACCGAGGCCCTCATCCGGGCCTCCTTCCGCGCAAACCTAGCGGGCACCACCGTCATCATCATCGCCCAGCGCATCAGCTCGGTGGAGCACGCCGACCGCATCTTGGTGCTGGACGACGGGGCCATCGCCGGTGAGGGCACTCATGAGGGCCTGCTGGCCTCCAACAGTATTTACCAGGAGATTTACAAATCTCAGCAAGAGGGGGTGGCGGAATAATGGCCGGATCGAACTCCAAGCATACCGCGGCGGGGCCCGCGCCGAGAGGCGGCCCCGGGGGCGGCAGATTCGGGGGCGGCGGATTCCAGAAGCCCAAGGACACCAAAAAGACCGTCAAGCGCCTGCTGGGCTATATGACCAGGCGGAAGCTCCTCCTGTTTCTGGTCTTTCTGTGCCTGCTGGGCTCTGTGGGCTCCAACATCGCCGGCTCCTACTTTTCCAGCCGTGTCATCATCAACAACATTGTAGGCCGGGCCTATGAGACGGTGCCCCAGTTTGCCGCCGCGCTGCTCACGCTGCTGGGCATCTACGCGGTGGGCGTGCTGTGCACCTACCTCCAGTCGGCCATTATGGTCCAGCTGGCCCAGCGCGGCGTCAACCAACTGCGGCGGGACCTGTTTGACAAGCTCCAGGACCTGCCCCTCCAGTATTTCGACCAGCACGCCCACGGCGAGCTGATGAGCCGGTTCACCAACGACGCCGACAGCGTCCAGATGGCCCTGGAGCAGAGCGTAATCTCCCTCTTTTCCTCCGTGCTCATGTTTGCGGGTATCGTCACCGTTATGCTGGTGGTCAATCCCCTCCTGTTTTTGGTCACCTGCTTCACCCTTGCCTGCACCTTCCTGGTGTTCCGGGTTTTTGGCGGCAAGAGCCGAACGTACTACCGCAAGCAGCAGGCCGCCCTGGGCGCGGTCAACGGCAACATCCAGGAAATGATCGGGGGCCTCAGGGTGGTCAAGGCCTTCACCTACGAGGCCAAGGCCAAGGCCGACTTTGACCGGCTCAACAGCGCCTACCGGGACGCCGCCATGGACGCGCACTTTTACTCCTCCGCTGTCATGCCCATGGCCATGAACCTGATGAACGTGGGCTATGCCCTCACGGCCGCCTTTGGCGGCTTCCTGGCCATCGTGCGCGGCTTTGACCTGGGCGGCCTGGTCCTCTACCTCAACTACTCCAAGCAGGTGGGCCAGCCCTTGAACCAGATCTCCCAGCAGCTCACCACCATCTTTTCGGCCCTGGCGGGCGCCGAGCGCATTTTTGCCGCCATGGACGAACCCCCCGAGGTGGATGACGGAGCGGTCACCCTGGTCCCCGCCGCCGAGGCGGAGGACGGCACCCTCCAGGAGGACACAGGACCCGACCGGGCCCGTCACTGGGCCTGGAAGGTCCCCCAGGGGGCCCGCTTTCGCCTGGCCGCCGTGGCCAGGGACGGGGCGGGGCCCCTCGCGGAGGTGTCCCCGGGCACGCCCGGCCACCTTTGGGCCTGGCGGTACGAGACCCCCGAGGGCGGCGTCTCCCTCCATCAAATCCGCGGCCGGGTAAACCCCGACGCCGGCGGTTATGTCCTGGCCGAGCTGCGGGGCGCGGTCCGGCTGAAGGACGTGGGTTTCTCCTATGTGGCGGGCAAGCCGGTGCTGAAGCAGGTGTCGGTGTACGCCAACCCGGGCCAGAAAATCGCCTTCGTGGGCTCCACCGGCGCGGGCAAAACCACCATCACCAACCTGATCAACCGCTTTTACGAGATCGACAGCGGGGCCATCACCTACGACGGCATCAACGTGCGGGACATCGAAAAGGCCTCCCTGCGCCGCAGCCTGGGCGCCGTCCTGCAGGATACCCACCTGTTTACCGGCACGGTGATGGACAACATCCGCTACGGCCGGCTGGACGCCTCTGACGAGGACTGTATCGCCGCCGCCAGAAGCGCGGGGGCCCACTCCTTCATCCGCCGCCTGCCCGACGGGTACCAGACCCCGGTCACCAGAGACGGCGCCAACCTCTCCCAGGGCCAGCGGCAGCTGCTGGCCATTGCCCGGGCCGCCGTGGCCGACCCGCCGGTCATGGTGCTGGACGAGGCCACCTCCTCCATCGACACCCGCACCGAGCGCCTCATCGAGAAGGGGATGGACGCCCTGATGGAAAACCGGACCGTCTTTGTCATCGCCCACCGGCTCTCCACCGTGCGCAACGCCAACGCCATCATCGTCATTGAGGGCGGTGAGATTCAGGAGCGGGGCGACCACGAGGAGCTTCTGGCCCAGAAGGGCCGTTACTACCAGCTCTACACCGGCCAGTTCGAGCTGGACTAAACGCCGCAGGACGCCAAAAGGCCCCCGTCCGTAAACGGACGGGGGCCTTCTTCTTTTTCCCTCCCCAGCCGGGGATAGGGGCCGCGTCCCGGGGAAAGGATAGCAGTGTCTGCCGTCCGGCGCGCCAGGGCTCAGTACCGGTCCACCCAGCCGGAGATGAGGAGGGTGGGCACCGTCCACAGGAGCAGGAACAGGATGAGGTTACCCGCGGAGAGCGAGGCATAGGCCCCCTGGAAGGTCAGATAAAAGGCAAGCAGCGCGCCGGTCACCGCGCCGACACAGGTCAGTCCCGTGTTTTGCAGCACGGCCCGGTGCAGCCGGCGGGCGCCGATGACCGCCTCGGAAAAGGGCACCAGCCCCTCCCGGCAGAGAATGGCGGTCAGGGTGCCCTTGTGGGCCTGCTCGGGGTCGGAGAGCTCCCGCCGGCGGCGAACCTCCGGGAACTCCATGCGCTCCACCGGCAGCTTGAATTTCTGCCGCAGCATGTCCGGAATCAGGTTGAAGTCCCGGGTGGCCAGGACAGGGGGGATCTTGTTTTGAATCAGGGCGGTGAGGGCGGGGGGAACCGCGCCCAACAGGGCGTAATGGAGGGCGAACACTCCGGCCAGCTCCCCGTCAATGGCGCAAAAAACCGCGTTTTTCACATTGAGTCCCCGGGGGAGGGTCACCTCCATCAGGGTCATAAAGGCGGCGCTGCCCACCAGAATCTGCTCCCCCCGAATTTCGGCGGACACCCCGCCCCCCTCATGATAGGAGTGCCCGGCGGCCCGGCGGTAAACGGCCCCCTGGGCGCGGAGCAGGTCGTGGAAGGTCTTTTCCAGCCCGCTGCCCGCGTCTCTGATCAGGGTGGCGGTCACCGCCACCACCTTTTCCACAGGGTAATCCCCAAAAATTTTAATGCCGTTCATGGTCACGGTGCCCGGCGGGAACAGGTCCGTGTCGGAGATCACCACGCCGCTGCCCGCGCCGGACCATCTGGCGGCCTCCCAGCCCGCCAGGGCGGCGCCGCTGCCCGCCAGCCGGGCGGCCACCTTGTCCATAGGCAGCGCAAAGCACAGCAGCCCGGAGAAGGACGCCGACGCCGTCAGGGTAGCCGAGAGGCACCAGAGCAGTTGCTCGGGCTGCCGCCGGCCCAGGGAGGAGATCAGGGAGAAGAGGACACAGGCCAGGAGCAGCAGGGGCGCCGCCACACGAAACACCCGGGCGGCGCCGTCCTCTGCCTGCACCTGCGCGCCAAATCCATGGGGCGGCCCCTTCCACTTGATGTAGGTGTCCCGTCCGTTCCACTTGCCCTCGTCCAGGGTCACCAGGTAGGGCTCGGCGGTAAAGGCCGCCGTGCGGCAGGTCTGGCGGAGGGCCCTGCGCTTCAGGTAGGTGCCCCAGAGCATGCACCCCAGCCCCAGGGTGGCCGCGCCGCAGTAGGGGAGCCCATCCCCCCGGCCGCCCAGCCGGAGCATGGTCAGACTGTCGGCCAAAGTGGCCGCGCAGGCCAGGGTGGTGAGGGTGTCCAGCCCCATGCGGCCCCGGAAGAGCCCCGCCAGAGACCGGCCCAGCACATCCAGACTCAGTGCCATGGCCGCCGCCAGCAGCCCCGCGGAGAGGTACACCACAAGGGTATACTGCCGGGCTATCACGCCGGGCAGGGGCAGGGAGAGCGAAAAGGCCAGGGCCAGATAGACCTGGGGCAGCGCCAGCAGGAACAGGGCCGCGCAGCGGACGCGCAGCCCGGAGAGCCCGGCGCCATACTTGTGGAACAGCTCCGCCGGCAAGAGGTCGGGAATGGGCTCCGGCGCGGGGCGCGGCTTGCGCTCCCGCCAGGCGCGGGGCGCGTTGTCCTCCCGGTCCACGCCGGGAATCAGCCGCTCCATCCGCCGGGTCTCCTCCGCGTCCTCCAGCCCTTCCGCTTCAAACATCTGGTCCGCGTAGCCGTCCAGGCCCTCCCGCAGGCGGCGCACCCCCTCGGCCAGCAGGCCCTCCTCGTCCCCGCCGTCCTCCTCCCCAAGCGGGGCGGTGCCGGGAAAGGGGATGACCTTTTCCCCGGGGGGACCCGTGGCGGACGCCCGCGCCGGCGCGGGCGGGCATCCGGCGCCGCTGCCGTACTCCGACAGGATGTCCTCCAGGGAGAACACCTCGCCTCCCTCCGGCAGGTCTTTGTTTGATTTATCCCGGTCCTTTGACATGCACAATCACCTTAATAAAATCCATTATTGCCCCAGGCGCTGGCGGACGGCCTCATAGAGCAGGATGGCCGCCGCCGCGCTGGCGTTCAGGGCGTTGAGTTTGCCCCGCATGGGGATAGAGACGGTAAAGTCACAGGTCTCGGTCACCAGCCGTCCCATGCCGGCCCCCTCAGAGCCGATGACGATGGCGGCCGGCCCCTTGAGGTCGGCCTGATAGAGGGGGGTGGTGCCGTCGGCCGCCGTACCGAACACCCAGAGGCCCTCCTCCTTCAGCTCCTTTAACAGCGCCGGGATGTTGGGCACCCGGGCCACCGGCAGGTGCGCCACCGCCCCCGCCGAGGTCTTGGCCACGACGGCGGTGAGGCCGGCGGAGCGCCGCTTGGGAATGATGACCCCGTGGGCCCCGGCGCACTCCGCCGTGCGGATGACCGCCCCCAGGTTGTGGGGGTCGGACAGCTCGTCACACACCACCACCAGAGGGGGCTCGCCCCTCTCCCGCGCGGCGCGCAGAATCTCGTCCACCGGGACGTATTCCCGCACGGCGGCCAGGGCGATGACGCCCTGGTGGGCGCGGGTGACGCTCATGCCGTCCAGCTTGCGCCGGTCGGCCTCCACCACCACCACGCCCTTCGCGCGGGCGGTGGAGGCGATGTGCCCCAGGGCCGCGTCGGTCTCGCCCCGGGCCAGATACAGCTTATCAATGCTGACCCCCGCCCGCAGCGCCTCCAGCACCGCGTTGCGCCCCTCAATGATGCCGTCCGCCCGGGCATCTCCCGGGGAAGGCCGTCCGTTTTCTCTTTTTGCTCCCATGGCTTGTCCCGCCTTTTCCCGTGTCAGTTTACAATACATTCAAGTATACCATAGGTCAGCCCATAGAAAAAGGGGGAAGTTCGCGCACTTTCACAGAAAGTTTACACCTTAGACACGTCCATTTCTTGTCTTTTCTGAACAAGTATGATATATTTACTTCCGTTACCCGATATTTAAAGAAAATAGGGGGGCCTAATTTGTGAAGCCCAACAAAAATTCTGGCAACAACAGAAACGCCATGGGGATTATCACCATCATCCTCTGGGCGATGGTGGTCACGGTCCTGATTAAACAGGCCTCCTCCATGCTCTTTAACGGCAACACCGTGGAGATTTCCTACTCGGAATTTATCCAGATGGTGGAGGAGAATCAGGTTGCCTCAGTGGAAATACAGAGCAATAAATTCCTCATCACGCCCAAGGGCGACCCCGAGGAGACCGACCCGGTTGGCCTGGGCGATTTGGCCGAGCGGGTTGCTCAGGGCAAGACCGTCACCTACGTCGCCCCTACTCTGCCCGTGGAGGACCCCGACCTGCTCCCCCTGCTGAAGACCCACGGCGTGGCCGTAGACGCGCCGCTGGTGGATGAGTCCTCTTACCTCCTGGGCATTCTCCTGTCCTACGTGGTCCCGGTGCTCATTATGATTTTCCTCTTCTCCTTCCTCTTTAAAAACATGGCGGGGAAGATGGGGGGCGGCCTGGGCGGCCTGGGCGGTGTGGGCAAGGCCAACGCCAAGGTCTATGTAGAGAAGAAAACCGGCGTCACCTTCGCCGACGTGGCCGGGCAGGACGAGGCCAAGGAGAGCCTGGAGGAGATCATCGATTTCCTCCACAGCCCTCTGAAGTACACCGAAATTGGCGCCAAACTCCCCAAGGGCGCGCTGCTGGTGGGCTCTCCCGGCACCGGCAAGACCCTGCTGGCCAAAGCGGTGGCCGGAGAGGCCAACGTCCCCTTCTTCTCCATCTCCGGCTCCGACTTTGTGGAGATGTTTGTGGGCGTGGGCGCCAGCCGTGTCCGCGACCTGTTTAAGGAGGCCGCCAAGATGGCCCCCTGTATCATCTTTATTGACGAAATCGACACCATTGGCAAGAGCCGGGACAACCGCATGGGCGGCAATGACGAGCGGGAGCAGACGCTGAACCAGCTGCTGGCCGAGCTGGACGGCTTCGAC
>CAYPZF010000035.1:0-8990 GCA_964415275.1 uncultured Oscillospiraceae bacterium
GCGCGGGAGGCCCGGTTTTGTTCGGTTGCGGCACGGAGTTCGTCTCACCCGCACAGCACCCCTGTATAGGACAGGAGGGTACAGAGCAGCGCGGCGGCCTCCCCCCGCAGGGCGGGCCCGGCGGCCTCAATCTCGTCCGGCGGCGCGAAGAGGAGGTTCAGCTCCCCGCCCAGAGGGTTGCGCTGGGTCTTACTGAGCAGCCAGACACTCTCCCTGGCCCAATCGCTGTACCCGGCCAGGGCCTCATCCGCCAGCGCCTCGTCCGCGGCCCCGCCCACACTCAACTCGTAAAACCCGATGTTGAGCCAGGAGACAAACCGGGCCATCACGGCAATCATCTGCTCATGGTCCACCGTGTCCATCGGATGGAACAGCCCGGCCTCGTCCCCGGCCACCAGGCCCATCTTCACGGCGGCGGCAACGCCGGGGGCATACCAGGCGTCCGCCGGCACATCGGGGAAGGGGGCCTCTGTCACCGCCGGGACCTCGCCCACAGCCTGTGCAATCATGGCGCAGAGCTCCGCCCTGGTCATGTGCTCCTCCGGATAAAAGCAGCCGTCGCTCCCCCCGCGCAAAATGTCAAAGGTCTTCAGCGTATTGATTTCATCCCGATAGGCGGACGCCTCCACGTCAGAGAACACCCGCGGGGCATAGTCCTCCAAGCCGTAGCGTCCGGCCGCCTCCCCGGCGGTCAGCCGGGTCCAAACGCCGTCCCCCTCGCCCCTGTAGAGAACCGCGCCCGGCGGCAGCGCCTCCAGCAGGCTCGTAAAGGCGGGGCGGAACGCCTCCGACACGGCGGTCTCCACATCCACAAACCAGCGCCATCCGGCTGCGTGCACCCGCAGCAGCCCCTCGTTTCGCGTCTCCTCCCCGGGCGCGCAGAGCAGATGGGCCACCTGTTCCGCGCGGTCATCGGGGACCAGCAGGTGGGGGATTACCCCAATCTGGTCCGCGGCGTTTCCGCCCAAGGAGAAGTAATGGTATACGGTGATGTTCATGGCGTCCCCCTCGGGGAAGAACGCCTCCCCCGCGGACGCCTCGTCAAACAGAGCCTGGGCCACTCCCTTGCCATAGCTGCGGCTGCCGATGAGAATGCCGCCGCCGGCATCCCGCACGGCGGACAGGAACATCTCCGCGGCGCTGGCTGTCCCCTGGTTGCTCAAAACCACCAGCGGGTACAGGGTACACATCGGCTGGGTGGAGAGATAGCGGTAATAACTGCCCCTGTGCCGCACGTAGGCGATGGTCCCCTCGCCCAGAAACACGCCCGACGACTGCACGGCGGCGTCCACGTCCCCGCCGATGTTGTCTCTCAAATCCACAATCCACTGCCGTGCCGTCTTTCCATAGGCCTCCGTCGCCTCGACAAAACGGTCCCGGGTGTTCTCATTGAACGTATGGCAGGAGATGACGGCAACATGAGGCGCGGGTTGGGTTGACGTCGTGGTGGAAAACACCACCCTCTCCCGAGCCATGGAAAGGGTCTCATACGTGCCGTCCGTCCGGCGCACCCGGATGGTAAGGGTCGCATCCTCCGCCCCGCGCAGCCGCCCGGGGGCGGTCTCTGCCGCGTCCCCCGTCACAGGCTCTCCATCCACGGCCACAATCAGATCCCCCGAAGCCAGGCCCGCCAGCTGGGCGGGCGTGCCGTCGTAGACCACATCCACCAGAAATCCCTCTCCGGTGATGTAGCCGGAGACGCCGATCCCCACCACCTCCTCGTCTGAGATGCCGGCCAGAAACGCGGCATAGGCCTCCGCGTCCATATACCGGGTGTAGGGGTCCCCCAAGGCCTCCAGAATCTCCCCGATGGTGGGCAGCGCCAGGATTTCCTCTGAAATCTCCTCGACATAGTGCTCCCCCAGCAGTTCCCTGGCCTGCTCTACGGTGAGCGCCCCGGCCGCGGGCGCCAGCAGCAGCGCGCAGACCAGCAGCAGCGCCACCGGACGAACCCAGCTCTTTTTCATCACGCCACACCCTTTTCTAAACTAACAGGACAGCGGGCGGAATTCCGCCCGCTGTCCTGTTAGTTTATCACGTTCGGCGTCACCGCGCAACCCATGTCCTACCGCTCCTCGTTTTCTTTTTTCCGATACCACCAGAAGGACAGAGCCGCGGGCAGGGCGCTGATCACCACAACGCCGGCCATCAGAAGGGCAAAGGTCACCTTTTCCGGCAAAACAAGGGCGCACGGCACCAGCACAATCCCCGCCCAGAAGAACAGCTTCCCGCCCAGGCGCTGGGTGCGGTCCCACACATCGGGGTCGGAAAGGGTCCACGGAGTGCGCACACCCATAAAGAAGTTGGACTTCACCCTGGGCAAAATATGCCCGATAAAGGCAAACAAAATTCCCACACCCACCGTGACCGCCCGGCCCACCGAAATGCGCCCCGGCCAGAGGCTTTCGGAGAGCGTGATGAGATTAACCGCCAGCAAGAGCAGGAGCATCCCCACAATAAACGCGTTGTAATAGGAGCCAAAGGTCTCATAATTCTTCTTCCTGGGATCAATGCGGGGCAATACCCGCATCAGCAGCAGCATGGCGGGGGACAACCCCGCCAGCAGCCAGAGGACCGGCTTGGCGCTGTACGTCACGGTGCCGTCCAGGGCCCAGTGTGTGGGCACCATTTGGGGCAGCCGCGGATACAGCACACCCACCGCCGCCAAGGGCAAAAGCGCCAGAATCCACGCAAGCCGATGAACGCTCCGTTTCGTCATGCTCCCCGTCTCCTTTCAGGCCGGCCTGCCGGCCATCCAATGCCATTCTATCGCACACATGGTCCAGATAATTCCCCCGGGACAGGCGCCCGCGGGGAGGGGGCGGACTTTCACGGCCCGGCGGCTACTCCCCGTGCAGGATGGTGATGGCCCGGCGGCAGTTCTCAATGATAATCTCCCCGGGCTCCCCGCCGTACTCCCCGTCCAGGGTCCAAGGGACCTTCTCCTCACAGGTAATCCTCAAATGAGAGGCCCGGAACGCGATGACGGGCCCCTCGGTCGTGGGCTTCTGCACGGTAAGGGACATCAAAATCTTTTGAATCTCCGCTATGCTGGCGGGCTGGCGCACCAGCAGGACCTCAAACAGGCCGTCGTCCAGCTGCACATGGCCGGGCACCAGGCTCTTAAAGCCGCCCACGGAGACGGTATTGCTCACCATGCCGTAGAGAAAGTCGCCGTCCAGCATGCCGCCTTCATGCTCCACGGTAATGGCGCAGCTCTTCAGAGAGCCCAGGCGGCCCACGCCCTCCACCAGATAGGCCATGTGGCCAAACACGTTCTTGACCTCCTGGGGGGTGTCGTACGCCACACCGGTAAAGGCGCCGAAGGCGGCCACATAGATAAAGGGCCGACCGTTAAAGCGGCCCACGTCGCAGGGGCGCGGGACTCCGGCTATGGCTGTCCGGGCGGCGTTTTCCATGCCCTGGGGCAGGCTGAGGTTGCGTGCAAAGTCGTTCGTGCTCCCCGCCGGGATGTAGCCCAGAGGGGGGGGAGACTCCAGCTGCATCAGGCCGGAGACCACCTCGTTGAGGGTTCCGTCTCCGCCGGAGCAAACCACCAGCTCATAATTCGGCGCCAATTCCGCCACGATGCTGGTGGCCTCCCCGGGCCCCTGGGTAGGGTAGACGACCGTCAGATAGCCCGCGCTGGCGAACACATCCAGAACGCCCGCCAGGCGGCCTTTGATCTGACCTTTTCCGGCCTGTGGATTGTAGACAAATAACAGCTGTTTCATACCGTGGCCCTCCTGGAGCGGACGCGGTGTCTTTTTTCTGTACGCCGGAAAAAGAGAAAATCCGGCGCTTTTGTTGTGTTGCGAAAGAGTAAACAGGAAAGGCGCCCCTTGGCCCCGGGGCGCGTTCCGGAGGACATGGGGTCACTTGTTCCGCTTGATGTGCTTGTCGAAGAAAGACTTGGGCTGGGGCGCCTCCACGGACTCGCCCATGGCCACAGCATAGGCGCGCAAGGCCTCTTTCTGCTCGTTCGTCAGCGCGGTGGGGACCTGAACCTTTACCACCACGTACTGGTCGCCGCGGCCGCGGCCGTTGAGGTTTGGAATCCCCTTGCCCCGCAGGCGGAACGTGGTGCCGGTCTGGGTGCCCCCGGGCAGCGTCCACTTCACCTTACCGTCGATGGTGGGGATCTCCAGCTCGGCGCCCGCCGTGGCCTGGAAGAAGGAGACGGGCTGCTCCAGATAGACGGCCGTGCCCTCCCGCCGGAGGATGGGGTGGGGCTGGACATTGACCGAGATGATAAGGTCGCCGGCGGGACCGCCGT
Organism: uncultured Oscillospiraceae bacterium; assembly: GCA_964415275.1. GTDB lineage: Bacteria > Bacillota > Clostridia > Oscillospirales > Oscillospiraceae > JAEWRY01. Next base: position 4,277 of record CAYPZF010000035.1, read on the forward strand.
TTTTGCCCGCGCCGCCCTGGCCCCGGAGAGAGACCGCCTGGCCGTTGTCGATGCCCGCGGGGATGGTGACGGTGAGCTTGCGCTGGCGGCGGACGCTGCCCTTACCGTCACAGGTTTTGCAGGGCTGGTGAATGATTTTCCCCGACCCCTGGCACCTGGAGCAGGTGGCGGTGGTGGAAAAGGAGAACCCGCCGCCGCCGCGCTGAATGCGCACGGTGCCGGTGCCATGGCAATCGGGGCAGACCTCCGCGGTGGTGCCGGGGGCGCTGCCCGAGCCCTGGCATGTGTCGCAGGTCTCGCTGCGGGAGACGGTAATCGCCTTTTCACAGCCGAAGGCAGCCGCCTCAAAGGAGATGTTCACGGTGGTAAGCAGGTTATCTCCCCTCACGGGGCCGTTGCGCTGGCGGGTGCCCCCGCCAAACCCGCCGCCAAACCCGCCGCCGAAGAAGGAGCCAAAAATGTCGCCCAGGTCCACGTCGCCGAAATCAACGCCGCCAAACCCGCCGCCGGGGTTAAAGTTGGGGTCCACGCCCGCATGACCAAACTGGTCGTACTTGGTCCGTTTGTCCTGGTCGGACAGAACCTCATAGGCCTCGTTGATCTCCTTAAACCGGGCCTCGGCGGCCTGGTCGCCCGGGTGGAGGTCCGGGTGGTTTTCCTTTGCCAGCTTTCGGTATGCCTTTTTCAATGCGTCGTCCGAGGCGCCCTTGGCCACGCCCAGGACTTCATAATAATCACGTTTTTGTGTCGCCATGTAGGTTCACCTCCTGGTGGATTGGAAATACGGCCGTGCCGGAAACAGGGGCAGTTGGATTGGAATGCAGAACACTCTGTGTGGGACGGAGGCCATTCCCCCGTCCCACCACAGCAGAGATTATTTCGATGTTATGCCGTCCTTACTTGTCTCCGTCATCGTCCACAACCGTATAGTCGGCATCCACCACGTCGGGTCCGGCGTCACTGGCCCCGCCCGCGTCGTCGCCGGCAAAGCCCGCGCCGCCCATATCGGGGCCCTCCTGGCCGCCCTGCTGGGCGTACAGCTTTTCAGAGATGGCGTAGAACGACTTGGACAGCTCCTCGGTGGCGGCCTTGATGGCGTCGGTGTCGGTGCCCTTAAGGGCCTCCTTCACCCGGTTCAGGGCGGACTCCACATTGCCCTTGTCTGCTGCGTCCACCTTGTCGCCCAACTCCCCCAGGGTCTTCTCGGTCTGGTAGACCATCTGGTCGGCCTGGTTGCGGGTGTCCGCCTCTTCCTTGCGGCGGGCATCCTCAGCCGCGAACTGCTCGGCCTCACGCACAGCCTTCTCCACGTCATCCTTGGACATGTTGGTGGAAGAGGTGATGGTGATGTGCTGCTCCTTGCCGGTGCCCAGGTCCTTGGCGGAGACGTTCACAATGCCGTTGGCGTCGATGTCGAAGGTGACCTCAATCTGAGGCACGCCTCTTCTGGCCATGGTAATGCCGTCCAAATTGAAGCGCCCCAGCGTCTTATTGTACTGCGCCATCTCGCGCTCACCCTGGAGCACGTGGACCTCCACAGAGGTCTGGTTGTCGGCGGCGGTGGTGAAGATCTGGCTCTTTTTCGTGGGGATTGTGGTGTTGCGCTCGATGAGCTTGGTGCACACACCGCCCATGGTCTCAATACCCAGGGACAGGGGGGTGACGTCCAGCAGCAGCAGGCCCTTCACGTCGCCCACCAGCACACCGCCCTGAAGCGCGGCGCCCATGGCCACACACTCGTCGGGGTTGATGCCCTTGAAGCCTTCCTTGCCGGTGATTTTCTTCACGGCCTCCTGCACGGCGGGGACGCGGCTGGAGCCGCCCACCAGCAGGACCTTGAAGATCTGCTCACCGGAGACGCCGGCATCGGACATGGCCTGGCGCACGGGGCCCATGGTGGCCTCCACCAGATGGTGGGTGAGCTCATTGAACTTGGCCCGGGTGAGGGTGAGGTCCAAATGCTTGGGTCCGGAGGCGTCGGCGGTGACATAGGGCAGGTTAATGGAAGAGGAGGTCACGCCGGACAGCTCGATTTTGGCTTTTTCCGCGGCCTCCTTCAGGCGCTGCATCGCCACCTTGTCGCCGGTGAGGTCAATGCCGCTGTCCTTCTTGAATTCCGCGGCCATCCAGTCGATCACGCACTTGTCGAAGTCGTCGCCGCCCAGGCGGTTGTTTCCGGCGGTGGCCAGCACCTCGATGACGCCGTCGCCAATCTCCAGGATGGAGACGTCAAAGGTGCCGCCGCCCAGGTCATAGACCATGATCTTCTGGTCGGCTTCCTTGTCCATGCCGTAGGCCAGGGCCGCGGCGGTGGGCTCGTTGATGATTCTCTTGACCTCAAGCCCGGCGATTTTGCCGGCGTCCTTGGTGGCCTGGCGCTGGGCGTCGGTGAAGTAGGCGGGAACGGTGATGACCGCCTCGGTGACACTCTGGCCCAGGTAGGCCTCGGCGTCCGCCTTCAGCTTTTGCAGGATCATAGCGGAAATTTCCTGGGGGGTAAACTTCTTATCGCCGATGCTCACCTTGTAATTAGAGCCCATCTCACGCTTGATGGACATAACCGTCCGGTCGGGGTTGGTGATGGCCTGGCGCTTGGCCACCTGGCCCACCATGCGCTCCCCGTCCTTGGAGAAGGCCACGACAGACGGGGTGGTCCGGTTGCCCTCCGCGTTGGGAATTACGACAGCTTCGCCGCCCTCCATGACGGCGACACAGGAATTGGTTGTACCTAAGTCGATACCAATGATTTTTGACATACTTGTCTCCTCCAATATGAAATAGATTATATACAATGAAAACAACGGGGGCGGCCCGGCGCCTTTTACGGTGACAGGCATGCCCCTTCATTAGGATACGCTAATTCGCGACCTTTACACGGGCAAACCGGAGGACTTTTTCCTGCGTTTGAAAGCCCGTCTCAAAGACCTCCACCACTGTGTTTTCACCCACAGAGCTATCCTCCACATGGGCGACCGCGTCGTGCAGGGCGGGGTCGAAGGTCTGGCCCTGGGCGGGAATTTCCGTGATGCCCAGCTTGCCCAGCACCTCTTTGAGCTGGGTCATGGTCATCTCCACGCCCCGGACGTAGGCCTCGTCGGCGCAGGACTGCTTCAGCGCCCGCTCCAGGTTGTCGTAGACCGGCAAAAACGCGGCGGCGGTCACCATCCGGGCGTCTGTGCCGATGGCTTCCTTTTCCCGCTGGCTGCGCCGGCGGTAATTGTCATACTCGGCGGCCAGACGCAAATACTTGTCCTCCTGCGTCGCCAACTCGGTCTTGAGGGCTTCCACTGCCTGCAGGAGAGGGTTGACCTCTTCCTGTGCCGGCTCCGCCACGGGTTCCGTAGGGGCGACGTCAGGCTGCTCATCGGTCAAATATCCTTGCTGTTCTTTGTTCATGGCGTTGGTTCTCCTCACTGTTTCTCATATTCTTTTGGCGGAAGGTCCCCTTGGCCAAAAAGCCGGGCCAGCCCCTCCGCGAAATAGGACAGCCGGGCGGACAGCCGGGCATAATCCATTCGGGTCGGCCCCACCACGCCGATCAGGCCGCGCATGCCCTCCCCGATGTCGTAACTGGCCACCACCACACTGCTGTCCTTGAGCGCCTCGGCCACGTTTTCCGGGCCGATGAGAATATCGAGCGGACTGTCGTCCTGGGGTACGAGGAACCGGGTGGTGTTCGCTTCTTCGGAGAGGTAGCTGATGAGCGGCTCCGCCCGGTCCAGGTTCCGGTACTCGGGATGGGAGAGCAGCGTGGTCAGCCCCGCCGTGTGGACGTTGCGGTGCGCCAGCTCCTCCAGGACCTCCATGGCAAAGGAAACCGCCAGACTGATCAGGCCGTATGCCTCACCGGCGGCGTGGGAGGCCACACGCATCAGCTCCGGTGTGACCTCCTCCAGCGTGAGGCCGGTAAAGGTGCTGTTGAGCAATGTGTTGAGCATCTGAAGCTCGGCCTCGGAGAGGTCGGTGGGCAGCCGGATCAGGCGGTTGCGCACCACGTTGCTGTCCGTCATTACCACAATAATAAAGGCGTTGTGCTCCACCATCAAAAGGTCAAACCGGCGGATGGTGGCCTGGGTGCCCGCCGCGGCCAGCGCGAAGGAGGGGTATCTGGTGAGCTGGGAAATCACCCTGCCCGCCTCGGTGAGCACCCGGTCCAGCTCCTGCACCCTGAGATTCAGCGCGCTGTTCAGCCGCTGGGTCTCTTGCAGGGAGAGCCTGTGCCGTTCCATCAGCTCATTGACGTAGAGCCGGTACCCCTTGGGTGAGGGCACCCGCCCCGCCGAGGTGTGGGGCTGCTCCAGAAGGCCCATGGCCTCCAGGTCCGCCATCTCGTTTCGGATGGTGGCGGAGGAGACGTCCAGCACCTTCATCAGAGACTTGGACCCCACCGGCTCTGCCGTTTGAATATAATTATCGATCACAGCGCGCAGAATCTTTCTTTTGCGCTCACTGAGGTCCACAGGATTCACCTCCAACGTTAGCACTCCCCTTGTATGAGTGCTAACATTACTGTACCACTCACCTTTTTAAATGTCAATAGTTTCAGTGTAAATAATGTATGAATGAGGCAAAGGGATAAGATTTTCCCATTCCACCCCCATCGGTGCATAAAAACGTCCCTCCCCGGGCCTCTCCCGCGGAGAGGTAAGGAGGGATTTGCAAATGGCAAGTACAGCGAAAACAGAGCATTACGCGCTCAACCAGTGGGAGGGGA
>CAYPZF010000036.1:0-8865 GCA_964415275.1 uncultured Oscillospiraceae bacterium
CCTTGTGATGATATGTTACTCCGGATAGTTCAGGCCATGGATAAATCCGCTCAGGTCGCTTGAGAGGACCTCCCCGCCGATGACGGTGTTTTTATAGATGAGCAGCCCCGCCTGCACGCCCGTCTCTCCGGTGGGATAATTGGTAATCTCATAGGCGTACCGTTTGACCCGTTTTCCGGTATATTTTGTGAGGTCAAACCCCTGCTCCGCCTGAAGCGCCAGGTACTGGTCGTAGGTTTCATCAAATTCCTTTGGAATCAGCAGTTCTTCCACCGCCAGGGCCTCCGGTTTGACCGACCAGCCGTAGCTCTCAAGATAGGAGATCCGGTCTTCGTTGCTTTTTACTCCTTTTGGGCTGACGGCCCCCGCCATGGCCTGGGCCTCCCGGGCCCCCAACAGCCCATTTACGCCGACTACCACGCCGCATACCAGCGCAGCGGCGGCCACCCCCAGCGCAACCCGGCGCCAACGCAGCTTTGCGGTAATAATAAACACAGCAAACGCCCCTCTCAATGCTTGTGTTCATTTCTATGTGAGGCGGACGTCAAATATGTGACGCCCGCGGCGGTTTTCGCATCTTCGGCAATTTCCACAAAAAAATTTAAGACTCCTATTGAAAAGAGCGAAACGAGCAGGTATAATTAGAAAGTGTGATTGTTAAAAAGAGCAAAAAATGCATCGGGATGCGGCGAAAGAGGCAGGAGGGGAAGGCATGTCCAGTAGAATATTTCAAAGCGTAGTGCTTCAAATGAAGGAGAGCACCAGCCGGTTTATCGGTGTCATCGACGCCGAGGGAACAGTGGTGGCCTGCAACAAGCTTGCCAACATTGGGGAGAAATGGGAAGGCGCGGTACAGGCGGTCAACATGGGAATGGAGAACATCGTCACCTACGCTGGGATGACGTTTAAGCCGTTGGCCGGCTGGGGGTCTCAGTTTGATTACGCCGCGTTTGCCCAGGGCGAGGACGAGGAGAGCCGTGTGGTCTGCGCCATGGCGGTGGTGGCCCTCAACGGCGCCAAGAACTACTACGAGGAAAAGCACGATAAGGCCGCCTTTGTCAAGAGCATTGTCTCGGACAACGTGTTGCTGGGCGATGTCTACGTGCGGGCCAAGGAGCTCCACTTTATGTCGGAGGTGCCCCGGGCGGTGCTGCTGATCCGCCAGGTGGGCAATGTGGACATGGGCGCCATTGATCTGGTCCAGGGCCTGTTCCCGGACCGGCAGAGCGACTTTGTCCTCTCCATGAACGAGACCGACATTGCCGTGGTGAAGCAGCTGCCCGAGGGGACAGACTCCAAGGAGCTCTATAAGCTGGCCCTCAGCATTCAGGACAACCTGTCGCAAGAGGCGGACGTGAAGACCGTCATCGGCATCGGCACCATTGTGGGGCACATCCGGGAGTTGGCCCGAGCCTACAAGGAGGCGGTGGTGGCCATCGAGGTGGGCAAGGTCTTCGACACCGAGAAGACCGTCATCAACTACGAGAATCTGGGCATCGGCCGTCTGATCTATCAGCTGCCCACCACCCTGTGCGAGATGTTCCTCCAAGAGGTCTTTAAGAAAAACCCCATCGACTCCCTGGACCAGGAGACCCTGTTTACCATCAACAAATTCTTTGGCAACAACCTAAACGTCTCCGAAACGGCGCGGAAACTGTTCGTCCACCGGAACACGCTGGTCTACCGGCTGGAAAAAATCAAGAAGCTCACGGGGCTGGATCTGCGGGAATTTGACGACGCCATCACCTTCAAGGTGGCGCTCATGGTCAAAAAATATCTGATTTCCCGGGGCATTGAGTCATAGCCCGGCGGGGCCGTCCGAGCGTTGTGATTATGAATGACGGAGCGAAAAAATGATACGTCTTATTGACATCTACAAGGAGTACGACAACGGCACAAAAGCCCTGAAGGCGGTCAATCTGCGTATTGACGACGGGGAGTTTGTTTTTTTGGTGGGCCCGTCCGGATCAGGAAAATCCACCATCATCAAGCTCATCACCGCCGAAATTATGCCCACTGAGGGCCGCCTGATGGTCAATGGATACAATCTGAACACCATCAGCGACCGGCAGATTCCAGGTATGCGCCGCACCCTGGGCGTTATCTTCCAGGATTTCCGGCTCATCGAAAAAAAGACGGTGTATGAAAACCTCACCTTTATCATGCGGGTGGCCGGGGCCAGTCCCCGGGAGATCAAGAAGCGCATCCCCTACATTCTGCAGCTGGTGGGGCTTGACGGAAAGGGCGGTCACCTGCCCTCGGAGCTCTCAGGCGGCGAGCAGCAGCGGGTCGCCATCGCCCGGGCGCTGGTCAACAACCCCAGCGTCATCATCGCGGACGAGCCCACCGGCAACCTGGACCCCCAGCGCTCCCTGGAAATCATGATGCTGCTGGAGCGCATCAACGAACTAGGCACCACCATCCTGATTGTCACCCACGAGCGGGAGCTGGTCAACCGCTTTTCCAAGCGGGTGGTGGCCATTGAGAGCGGGCGTGTCGTCAGTGACGGGACGGGGGGTTACTACAACAATGGGGGGAACCTGTTTTGAGCTATCACCTGAAAGAGGGCTTTCACAGCATCTTTACCCACGGCCTCATGTCCTTTGCCGCTGTGTGTATGATTGTGGCCTGCCTGCTCATCATGGGTTCCTTTTCCCTGGTGGCTGTCAACCTGGACAATATGCTGGGAAAGCTGGAGAGCGAAAACGAATTTCTGGCCTACATAGACGAGGACCTCACCGAGGAGGAGGCCCGCGCCCTCCAGCCCGCGCTGGAGGCAATCCCCAACGTGGACCTGGTCTCTTTCTCCACCCGAGAGGCGGCCCGGGACCGCTACGCGGAGAAATACGCCGGGGACCAGTACGCCGCCCTGTTTGAGAGCCTGCCGGGCGAGGTGTTCCGCCACCGGTTCAGTGTCCATGTCACCGACCTCAGCCAAATGGCCGAGACGGTGGACCAGGTGGGCGCCCTGCCCCAGGTGGTCAACATCCGGGCCGAGGAGGAGCTGGCGCGGGGATTTGTGGTGGTGCGCAATGTGGCCAGTGTGGTGGCCCTCATTCTGGTGGCCATTCTCATTGTCATCTCTCTCTTCATTATCGCGAACACCATCAAGCTGGCCACGTTTACCCGGAGGGACGAGATCGCCATCATGAAGATGTGCGGCGCCACCAACTGGTTTATCCGCTGGCCCTTTATTTTTGAGGGGATGATTCTGGGTGTGGCGGGTGCCCTCCTCGCCTTTTTCCTCCAATGGGGCATCTATCAGCTCGTGTTCACCGCCATCAGCCAGTCCGACACCATGGCCCTGCTTCAGATTGTGCCCTTCCGGCGGATGGCCGGGCGTGTGTTCGCCACCTTTTTGGGCAGCGGCTTTGTCATTGGCGGCGTCGGAAGTATGCTGGCCATCGGCAGGTTCCTTCAGGTGTAAGGGGGGCGCCGGCCGCTTCTGTTCCGTAGGGAGGTCCATCCATGAAGAAAAAACGATATACCCGCGCGATGGGGCTGTTTCTGTCCCTGCTGCTGCTTTTGCTGTGTCTGCCGGTGCCGGACCTTATGCGGGCGGAGGCCGTCACCACCGACGAGCTCCAGTCCCAGATTGACGCGCTGAAAAACAACGCCGCCGGCCTGATCACCCAGAAAAGGGAGCTGGAGAACCAGCTCAAATCCATCCGCGGGGAAAAGGCGCAAGCCATGGCGCGCAAGGAAAATTTGGAACAGCAGATTGGTGTCCTGCGCGAGGAGATTGACCTCAGCGACGCGCTGATCGCCCAGTACAACGCCTATATCGCGGAGAAAGAGACCGAGCTGGCCGAGACCGAGAAAAAAGAGGCCATTCAGTATGAGCTGTTTTGCGAGCGGGTGCGGGCTATGGAGGAGACGGGCACGGTCTCCTATTGGTCCATTCTCTTCGACGCGGCCGATTTTTCCGACCTTTTAGACCGGGCTACTTATGTCAATGAGGTCATGTCCTACGACCAGGAGATTATGGACATGCTGGCACAGACCCGCATGGAAATCGCCGCCGCCAAGGAGGATCTGGAGTCCAAGCGGACGGAGCAGGAGGAGGTCCGCACGGCGCAGGCCGCCAAGCGGGACGAGCTCCAGGCCCAGGCCGCGGAGGTGGACCGGCTGGTGGATGAGATCAGCGCCGACGAGGACGCGCTGGAGCGGGCCGAGGCCGAGCTGCAGGCCGCGGCCAAGGAGATGGACCGCCAGCTGGCCGCCAAGCAGAGGGAGCTGGAGGCCAAGCTGGCCGACGGCTCTGTCACCATCGACCCGGGCACCGGCTATAAATGGCCTTTGGCGGGGAAGTATACCCTGTCCTCTCTCTTTGGCGGGCGGATTGACCCCATCACCGGGAAACCGGCCACCCACACGGGCATCGACATTCCCGCCGCCAAAAACACACCTATTCTGGCCGCCCGGGGCGGCGTGGTCCTCACCTCCACCTACTACGGCTCCTACGGAAACTACGTCTCCATCAGCCACGGAAACGGGGACTCCACGCTTTACGCCCACATGAATTCCCGGGCGGTGAAGGAGGGCGCCGTGGTCAAGCAGGGGGATGTCATCGGCTATGTGGGCACCACAGGCCGCTCCACGGGCAACCACCTCCACTTCGAGGTGCGTATCAACGGCACGCGGCAAGATCCGGTGAGCTTTTACCCGTCTCTGACGCTCTATTATATAAGCCGTGGCCGAACGGTGCGTTTGGACCACTGATTGATTGGCGACTGACCGGCGGACGGGACAACCGTCCGCCGGTTATTTTAGGGAAAGGGGAGTCAAGATGGAGCGCAGACGCGGGAGAGGGGAAAAGCGGTATACCCGCCGCAATATGGCAGGTGCCGTCCTTCTGACGGTGCTGGCCACGCTGTGCGCGGTGCTCGCCGCGCTCTGGGCGGTGGTTGGGACGGAGGGGCTCGCGATGCTGGAGGCCTTTGCCCTGATTCAGCAGCGCTTTGTGGGGGAGTATGAGCGCTCCCACGTGCTGGACGGCGCTGTCGACGGCATGTTGGAGGCCCTGGGGGACCAGTGGTCCTACTATCTGAACGCCGAGGGCAGCGCCCTCCAGCGGCAAGCCCGGCAAAACACCTATGTGGGTGTGGGTGTCATCATCTCCTATGAGCGGGAGGAGGGGCTTCTCATTCTGTCGGTGGAAGAGGGGAGCCCGGCGGAGGCGGCCGGTCTCCGGCCCGGCGAGCTGATTGCCGGGGCGGACGGTGTCTCCCTGGCGGGGGAGGCACGCTACGGCGCGGTCGACCTGATCCGGGGAGAGGAGGGCACCGACGTGACCTTCACCGTCCTGGGCGGGGATGGCGCAAGCCGCACGGTATCCGTCACCCGCCGGGCCATCGAGTCCGACCCGGTCTCCTTTGCGCTGCTGGAGGGGGGCGTGGGGCTCGTTACCCTGAAGAACTTTTTCAACCGCAGCTCCGCCCAGTTCCAGGAGGCGGTGGAAACCCTCCTGGACCAGGGGGCGGACGCGCTGGTGTTTGATCTGCGCAACAACCCCGGCGGCTACCTCCACGAGCTCACCGCCATGCTGGACTATCTGCTTCCGGAGGGGCCCATCTTCCGCAGCCGCAACCGGGCCGGGCGGGAGCTTGTGACCGAGTCGGACGTCTCCTGCGTGGAGGTGCCTATGGCGGTGCTGGTCAATGGAGACTCTTACAGCGCGGCGGAATTCTTTGCCGCCGGCCTGCTGGAGCGGGACTGGGCCGTGGTGGTGGGCACCCAGACCAGCGGCAAGGGATATTCCCAGCAGAACTACCCGCTGGTCTCGGGCGGGTCTCTCAACCTCTCCACCAACGCCTACTTTACCGGCGAGGGGCATTCTCTCGTCGGTGCGGGCGTCACCCCGGACCCGCTGGTGGAGCTGGACGAGGCCGACGTCCCGGCCCTTTTGGCCGGTGTGCTGGCCCACGGGGACGACGTGCAGCTTCAGGCGGCCCTGACGGCGCTGGCCGGACCGGGCGCGTAGCGAAAAAAAGAAATGCGGAATTGATGAGTAAAACAGCCGCGATACGCATATTCTGGTGCGAGGTGAGTCCATGCTCGGCCAGATCATCCTGTCCCCAGCCGCCCGGAGAACAACCTTCACCCGTCAACAGCAGTTGGGCCTTACGCTGCTGACCGCCACATTGCCGGCCGGGGCATGGGGCAGCGCCTGGCGGCTGAAGCGCGCCGCCGGCCATCTGCGTAAAAGCGGCGTGCGGCAGGTGGTCACCGGCCCGGAATTTGCCCACTGGCCCATGCTGGCCGCCCGGGGACTTTCCCCTGTTCAAACGGAGTCCTTTCTTCAGGCCATGGCGCCGTCCCTTGCCCTGGCCGCGCTGAACGCCCAGGGCATTCCGCCCAGGGCGGCCACCATCTGTCTGGCGGGCCGCCGGGCGGATTACGCCATGACCCGGGCCGCGGAGGCGCTCTGCCCCCGGGTGCGCCGTCTGGCCATTTGCGCGCCTGCCGGCGGACGCGCGCTGGGGGAGATGCTCCGGCGGGAATACGGCCTGCCCCTGCTGGAGCGGTGGGACGACGCGGCCCTGACCGTTTGGTTTTCCCCGCCCCCCGGGGAGGTGGAGGAGGGCAGCCTGGTTTTGGCCGCGCCCCGGCCGGATTTGGCGGGCCTCGCGCTGCGCCCGCGGGACGGCGCGCCGGGGGAAACGCAGCCCCCCTTGCCGCTGCTGGCCGCGGCTTGGGAGCGGGGCACCGTCTCTCCAGAGGAGATGGCGGTATTTCCAGAGCAAGAGGCTTGACAGACCGGAATAAACTACATATAATACTAAATTAATGTCGCTATACATTAAATAAAAGAATCTAAGAGCCGGGCCCCGGCTCATTCTTGTGTGTAGAGAAAGGATGCGGAGTATGTCTAAGGAGTTTAAGCTGAGCGCGGAGCGCCTGGAAGAGCTGAAGGCCGAGCTTGTCTATCTGAAGACAGTACGTGAGCGGGAGGTTGCCGACCAGATTAAGGAGGCGCGCTCCTTTGGGGACCTGTCTGAAAACAGCGAATATGACGAGGCGAAGAACGAACAGGGCAGGCTCTACTCCCGCATTGCCGAGGTGGAGAACATCCTGTCCAACTGCGTGATCATCAAGGAGCATCCCCAAGACCTGAACATTGTCCGTCTTGGCTGCAAGGTTACCGTCCTGGACATGGAATTTGAACAAGAGTCGGATTACCAGGTGGTGGGCTCTCAGGAGGCGGACCCCATGAACGGCCGCATTTCAGAGGAGTCCCCCTTTGGCAGGGCCCTGCTGGGAAAAGCGGCGGGGGATGAGGTGACGGTAGAAGCGCCCGCCGGTGCCATGCACTATAAGCTCTTGGATATCCAGCGCTGACCAATGATACGTAGCGCGGGCAGGCGCCCGCCTGCCACGGAGGAATGAACAATGGCCGAACAACACCATGATCCCGTACAGGACAACGAGCCTTCACGCTCTGAGCTGCTGCAGATTCGGCGCGATAAGCTGGCCGACCTGCGGAGAGAGGGGCGGGACCCTTTTGTCATCACAAAGTATCGTGTCACCGCCCGCAGCGCTGACATCAGGGCGGACTTTGAAGCCCTGGAGGGCAGCCGGACCTCGGTGGCCGGACGCCTGATGAGCAAGCGCGGCATGGGCAAGGCGGTGTTTTGCGACCTGCAGGACGACGCGGGCCGCATTCAAATCTATGTGCGCATTGACGAGTTGGGGGAGGAGCCCTTTGAGCGGTTCAAGAAGCTGGACATCGGCGACATCGTCGGTGTGGAGGGCACGGTGTTCCGCACCAAACGGGGGGAGATTTCCGTGCACGCCGACGGGGTCACCCTGTTGGCCAAATCCCTGCTCCCCCTGCCGGAGAAGTTCCACGGCCTGACGGACCTGGAGACCCGCTACCGCCAGCGCTATGTCGATCTGATTATGAACCCGGATGTGCGCCGCACGTTTGAAATCCGCTCCGGGTTTATCCGCCATATCCGGTCCTACCTGGACCGGCGGGGTTACATGGAGGTGGAAACCCCGGTGCTCAACACCATCTCGGGCGGCGCCGCCGCGCGCCCCTTTGTCACCCACCACAATACCCTGGGGTTGGACATGTACCTGCGCATCGCCACCGAGCTCCACCTCAAGCGCCTCATCGTGGGCGGCATCGAGCGCGTGTACGAGATTGGCCGCATTTTTCGCAACGAGGGGATGGACACCAAGCATAACCCGGAGTTCACCACAGTGGAGCTCTACGAGGCCTATGCTGATTTTCACGATATGATGGACCTGGCCGAGGAGCTGCTCTCCTCAGCCGCGCTGGAACTGGTGGGAACCTACCAACTGGAGTGGCAGGGCGAGCGGTTGGACCTCACCCCCGGTTGGCCCCGTCTCACCATGGCGGAGGTTGTAAAGCAGCATGTGGGTGTGGACTTTATGTCCATCTCCGATGACGGGGAGGCCGTCGCCGCCGCCCGGGCCGCCGGCGTGGATATGGACGGTGTGGAGCCCACCTGGGGCAACGCGCTCTTCGAGTGCTTTGACCAGCGGGTGGAGAGCAAGATTGTTCAGCCCACCTTTATCACTATGCACCCTGTGGACGTCTCCCCCCTGGCCAAGAGCTGCCCGCATGACCCCAGGCTCACCGAGCGGTTCGAGCTCTTTATCTGCCGCAGTGAGATGGCCAACGCCTTTTCCGAGCTCAACGACCCCATCGACCAGAAGGAGCGGTTTCGCCGCCAGGCGGACCTGCGCGCCAGGGGCGATGAGGAGGCCGGCATGATGGACGAAGACTTCATCACCGCGCTGGAGTACGGGATGCCCCCCGCCGGCGGCATGGGCATCGGTGTGGATCGGGTCGTGATGATGCTCACCAACAGTAGCTCCATCCGGGAAGTCATC
>CAYPZF010000037.1:0-8845 GCA_964415275.1 uncultured Oscillospiraceae bacterium
GCCTAAGGGAATATACCACATTTCCCTCCAAAAGGGAAGGTCCCGGCCTGTTCAGGCCGGGACCTTCCCGAAGCGGGACAAGGGGGAACTCAATAGTTCTCGCCTTTAATCTCAAAGTAAGCTTTGGGATGGGCACAGACGGGGCACACCTCGGGCGCCTCAAGGCCATACTCCAGATGTCCGCAGTTGCGGCAGTACCAGACCCTGATGTTGCTACGCTTAAACACGACGCCCTCTTCCATGTTTTCCGCCAGCTTCATGTAGCGCTCCTCGTGGGACTTTTCCACCTTGCCCACGGCGGCAAAGGCGTCGGCCAAGGAGTGGAAGCCCTCTTCGCGGGCGGTCTCAGACATTCTCTTGTACATCTCGGTCCACTCTTCGTGCTCACCCTCGGCGGCGTCAATCAGGTTCTCCGCGGTTGTTTGGATGCCATCCAGCGCTTTGAACCAGAGCTTGGCGTGCTCCTTCTCGTTGCCGGCAGTCTCCTCAAAGAACGCCGCGATCTGCTCATAGCCCTCCTTGCGGGCCTTGCTGGCGTAGTAGAGGTACTTGAGGCAGGCCTTGCTCTCTCCTGCGAATGCCTCCCAAAGATTGGCCTCCGTCTTGCTGCCTTTCAGTTCCATGTTGTTGGCTCCTTTCTCAGTCATCTCTGTGTTTTTGTATTGGAAACAGTCGGGCTGTTAGGTACCCGACGCGGGGGCTTTGGCGCAGTCTGAACAGGTCCCTTTATAGAGGAGTTCGTGAAACTGGATGTGAAAATCACATACGTCCCTTGCCGCCGCGTCCAGCGTCTTGTCGTAGGAGAGGGCGAGGTCGTAGACCTGCCCGCAGGAGAGACACTGAAAGTGGGGGTGGGGCGTGACGTTCGCGTCGAAGCGCTCCACCGGGAAATGCAAGCGTGTGATGGCACCCTGTTCGGACAGCAGGTTTAAGTTGCGGTATACGGTGCCGAGGCTGAGGTTTGGATTGTCAACCTTGAGCCATTGGTAGAGCATTTCTGCTGTGGGGTGCTGGTCGGTGTCCCTGAGGCAGCGGTAAATGAGCTCCCGCTGACGAGAATATCGGGTGGCTTTCATGCCGGGTCACCTCCAGAAGTTAGTAAACGATATCGTTATTGACAATATCATAGTTCCGCTCAAAAAGCAAGCATTATTTTTTGGGTTCCTCGCGCGGCAATCCCGGCGTACCAAAGTACTCCTCCACAAAATCCACATGGGGGACAGACCAGGATTTCCCGTTCAAATAGGAGAGGATGCCGGCGTCGGTGGCAAAGGAGAAGGTCAGCTTGTACGAGCACAGGGCCTGATGTTTGCGGCCCTGCTCCCGGCAGCCCCTGGACCGCCCGTATTTGCCGTCCCCCAGGAGGGGATGGCCGGCGGCGGCAAACTGGGCGCGGATTTGGTGGGTGCGCCCGGTGATGAGCTCACACTCCACCAGGGAGAGGCCGCCCCGCGACGCCAGTGTTTGATAGAGGGTGGCGGCGGTCTTGGCCCCCGGCACGGGCTTCCGGGAGATGGTGACCTGTTTCTTCACCTCGTCCTTTAAAAGGTAGCCCTCCAGCCGCCCGGCGGGGGGAGAAGGCCGGCCGTGGACCACAGCCAGGTAATGCTTCCGAATCTCCCGGTCTTTGTTTTTTTGGTTTAAAATGCGCAGCGCCTCGGCGTTTTTGGCGGCGATGACAATCCCGCCCGTGTTTCGGTCAATGCGGTTGCACAGAGCGGGGGCGAAGGCGTGCTCACTGTACGGGTCCCACTCCTTTTTCTGGTAGAGGTAGGCCTGAATGTGGGTGATCAGGGTGTTGACCTTCTCCTGCTCGTCCGGGTGGACCACCAGACCGGGCCGTTTATTGACCAAAAGCAGGTTTTCATCCTCGTAAAGCAGGTCCAGCGCGGGCCGGTAGAGGGAAAGGAAGGCATTTTCCCGGCTGGGGGTTTCAAAAAAGGCGTCGTTGATGTATAATTGAAGGGCATCGCCCTGACACAGCCTGGTATTCTGGGCGGCGCCCCTGCCATTGCGCTTCACCCGTTTGGTGCGGATGTACTTTTGGGCCAGCGGACCGGGGAGCAGGGGAACCGCTTTGGCGAGCCAGCGGTCCAGCCGCTGCCCCGCGTCGTTTTTTCCGATGACAAATTCCTTCATGTCACTGCCTCCCCGCGGGTTGTATGGGACAGGCGGTTCGTGCCACAGGCCGGTACGATATCCGCCTTGCGGCTATTGTATCACAAATATGTGGCTTTGCGAAGAAAGTATTTGACAACAGGGGCATTTTTCACTATAATGCCTTCTGTACCTTTGTAAGGAGTATGCTATGAGATTGGACCTGCGCGAGATCATCCAGGTGCCGGGGGGGAACGTCCCCTTTTCCTTTGCGCTGGACTTGTCCGGCCTGGATTTCTATGGTGCGAAACCCATTGCACACCCCATCCTCGTTGAGGGACAGGTGCGCAACCGGGCGGGTGTGCTGGAGCTGTCGGGCAAGGCGTCCACAGTGCTGGAGCTGGCCTGTGACCGGTGTGGCCAGTCCTTCCGCCGGGAGAAGACCGTGCCGCTGGACACCCTCCTCGCCACCGAGCTGGCCGGCGAGGACCACGGCGACATCGTCCTGCTGGACGGCACCGAGCTGGACCTGGACGAGCTGGCCACCTCCGCCTTTGTTCTGGCGATGGACAGCAAAAACCTCTGTCAGGAGGACTGCAAGGGCCTCTGCCCCGGCTGCGGTGTGGATTTAAACCACGCGCCCTGCCGGTGCAGGCGTGAAGTGGATCCGCGTTTGGCTGCCTTAGCGCAGCTGTTGGATAAAGAATGAAACCAATGCCACCCTAAGGAGGTGTGATCAATGGCTGTCCCAAAGAGTAAAGTCTCCAAGCAGCGCCGGAACAAGCGCCGCAGCTCTGTCTGGAAGCTGGAGACGCCCAACGCCGCGGCCTGTCCCAAGTGCGGCGCGATGCGGCTGCCCCACCGTCTCTGTAAGGCCTGCATGACCTACAACGGCAAGGAATTCGGCAAACCGGAGGCCGCGTCCAAGTAAATAGCGCGAAAAGAAGAGGGGAAAACCCCTCTTTCTTTTTACGCGCGCATTGGGTACAATAAGAGGCAATGAGGTGACGCGACGTGAGCATGTCTACCATCAAGGGGGTGGACCGGGGCAGCCCGGCCGCCCGCGCCGGCCTGCGGCCGGGCGAGACCCTTCTGACCATAAACGGCCACCCCGTCACCGACGTGCTGGACTATAAGTTTTACGCATACGACGGGCTGCTGACCCTCACCCTGCGGGGGGCGGAGGGGGAGGAGTACGCGGTCAAAATCTGCAAGGAAGAGGGGGAGGACCTGGGGCTGGAGTTTGAGACCTATCTGATGGACCAGGCCCGCTCCTGCGCCAACCGCTGTGTCTTTTGTTTTGTGGACCAGCTTCCGCCCGGCCTGCGGAAGACGCTCTATTTCAAAGACGACGACGCGCGGCTCTCCTTTCTGATGGGCAATTATATCACCCTCACAAACTTAACCGACCGAGAGGTCCGGCGCATCTGCGACCTGCACATCTCACCCATCAACATCTCCGTCCACGCCACCGACCCGGCGCTGCGCTCCCTGCTGCTGGGGCATAAAAGGGGAGGGCGGGGTCTGGAGATTATGGCCCGGTTTGCCCGGGCCCGCATCACCATGAACTGTCAGATTGTCTCCTGCCCCGGCCTCAACGACGGCCCCGCCCTTCAGAAGAGCATGGAGGACCTGGCCGCCCTCTACCCGGCGGTGAACAGCGTCTCCATCGTGCCTGTGGGCCTCACCAGGTACCGGGAGGGCCTCTATCCTCTGCGGCCCTACACCCCGGAGGAGGCGGCCGCTGTGGTGGACATGGCGGAGCGCTATGGCCGCCATTGCGCGGAGCGCTTTGGCACGACGCTGTTCTGGTGCTCCGACGAGTTTTATCTCAAGGCCGGCCGCCCCATTCCGGCGGACACCTATTATGAGGACTATACCCAGCTGGAGAACGGGGTGGGGATGCTCCGCCTGCTGCGCAGCGAGTTTGACAGCGCCCTGGCGCTGGCCGACGAGGTGCCCGGTGTCACACCTTTTTCGGTGGCCTGCGGGGTGGACGTGGCGGCCTGGCTCACGGAAATGATTGACAGGGCGGAGGGGAAATGCCATACTAAGGGCATGGTGTACCCCATCACCAACCACTTCTTTGGTGAGACGATCACGGTTTCCGGCCTGGTGACCGGCGGGGACCTCATCGCCCAGCTGCGGGGGAAGGACCTGGGCCAGCGGCTGCTGCTGCCGGTCAATATGCTCCGGCACGGGGAAGATGTCTTTTTAGACGATGTCACTCTGGCTGACGTGGAGCGGGCGCTGGCCGTCCGGGTGGTCCCTGTCAACCAGGACGGGTTTGACCTGTGTGACGCTGTGTTCGAGGCGCATTGACGCGGCGCCGTATTGCGCGCCGGGAAGGAAGTGAATCCCATGTCCAAGCCCCTGGTGGCCATCGTAGGCCGCCCCAACGTGGGCAAATCCATGCTGTTTAATAAACTGGCGGGCCAGCGACTGTCCATTGTGGAAGACACTCCGGGCGTGACCCGCGACCGGCTGTATGCCCAGTGTGAGTGGCGGGGCCGCACCTTCGACCTTGTAGACACCGGCGGTATTGAGCCGGGCACCGACAGTGAAATTTTGACTTTTATCCGCGATCAGGCGGAGATTGCCATTCAAAACGCCACGGTCATCGTGTTTGTCTGCGACATCAAAACCGGCCTCACCGCCTCGGACCAGGACGTGGCCAACCTGCTGCTGCGGTCCCGCAAGCCGGTGGTGCTGGCGGTCAACAAGGCGGATCAGGTGGGGCAGACCAACCCGGATATTTATGAGTTTTACAACCTGGGACTGGGCGACCCCATCCCGGTCTCCGCCATCCACGGGCACGGCACGGGCGACCTGCTGGACGCCTGCTTTGCCCACTTCCCCCCCGAGACGGAGGAAGAGGAGGAGGAGGACGTGGTCAAGGTGGCGGTCATCGGCAAGCCCAACGTGGGCAAATCCGCTCTGATCAATCGCATCCTGGGGGAGGAGCGGGGCATTGTCTCCGACGTGGCGGGCACCACCCGGGACGCGGTGGACAGCCGGCTTGCGCATGAAACGGGGCAGTATCTCTTCATCGACACCGCCGGCATGCGCAAAAAAGCCAAGGTGGACAGCCGGATTGAGAAGTTTTCTGTCCTCCGCGCCGCCATGGCCATAGAGCGGGCCGATGTCTGCCTCATCATGATCGACGCCAATGAGGGCGTCACCGAGCAGGACACCAAGGTGGCCGGTCTGGCCCACGAGGCGGGCAAGGCCTGCATCATCGTGGTCAACAAGTGGGACACCGTGGAAAAGGACGACAAGACCATGGACAAAATGCGTCAGGACATCCGCCGGGACCTGAGTTATATGACCTACGCGCCCATTTTGTTCATCTCCGCCCTCACCGGCCAGCGGGTGCACCGCCTCTTTGAGCTGATTCAATATGTAAACGACCAGGCCGCCATGCGCATCACTACGGGGATGCTCAACGCGGTCCTGGCCGACGCCGTCGTCCGTGTCCAGCCCCCCACCGACAGGGGGCGGCGGCTCAAGATTTATTATATGACCCAGGCGGGCATCAAGCCCCCCCACTTTGTCTGCTTCTGCAACAATGCCCAGCTGTTCCATTTTTCCTATCAGCGCTACCTGGAGAACCAGATCCGAAATACCTTCGGCCTGGAGGGCACCCCTGTGCGCATGACCATCCGGCAGAAGGGTGAAAGGGAGGAATAGGGGATGGTGGGGCTAGAACGCATCACGGCGCAGTTTCTCGCGGCCGACCTGGCGCTGCCGATGCTGCTGACGGCCGCGGCGGCTTACCTCTGCGGCTGCTTCAATGGGGCGGTTATCGTCTCCAAGTATATTCTCCGCAACGACATACGAAACCACGGCAGCGGCAACGCCGGCCTGACCAACTTCTACCGCGTCTTTGGCGGCGGCCTGACCTTCGCGGTGATTTTCACCGACGTGCTCAAGGCGGTGGCGGCGGTTTGGGTGGGCCTTCTGGTGGTCCGGCATTGGGGCGGGGGTCTCCTGGCACAGGAGCCCATGATGATTCCCTATGCCAAGTACTGGACCGGTCTCTTCTGCCTGCTGGGGCACATGTTCCCCTTTGTGTTCCGTTTCAGGGGGGGAAAGGGCATCCTCTCCGGCGGCGCCCTCGCCCTCATGATCGACTGGAGGGTGGCCCTGGTGGCGTGGGGCGGCTTTCTCATTCTGGCCATCCTCACCCGCTGGGTCTCTCTGGGCTCCATATGGGGCGGGATCTCATTCCCCACCGTCTCCTGGTTTATCTACCGGGACGCGGTGGCCACGACGCTGGCCGTTGCCATCGGCTGTCTGGTGATGTGGAAGCACCGGGACAACCTCAGGCGCATTTTAAACGGCACGGAATCCAAATTCAGCTTTCACCCAAAGCGTGATAAGGAGGCGCACAGATCATGAAAATTGCGGTCTTGGGCTCGGGCGGATGGGGCACTGCCCTGGCGCTGCTCCTGGTAGAGAACGGTCACGACGTGACGCTGTGGTCCTATACGGAGGAGGAATCCCGGGTCCTGCGGGAGAAGGGCGAGAACCCCATGTTAAAGGGCGTGCCTCTGCCAAAGGAGCTGAAGCGCACCTCAAACATGGCCTGTGTAAAGGGCTGCGGCGTGGTCATCATAGCGACGCCGTCCTTCGCCGTCAAGGACATCGCCCGGCAGCTGTCCGCCCTGCTGGACTCCGGCACGGTGCTGGTGGTGGTTTCCAAGGGCATTGAAAAGAGCACCTCTCTTACCCTCACCCAGGTCATTGAGGAGGAGGTGGGGCTGAACCACCCCATTGTGGCGCTCTCCGGCCCCTCCCATGCCGAGGAGGTGGGCCGCCGGGTCCCCACCGCGGTGGTCTCCGCCTCCGAAGACCGGAGCGCGGCCGACCTGGTCCAGGAGCTCTTTATGAACGAGCGCTTCCGTGTCTACACCTCCGACGACGTGGTGGGGGTGGAGCTGGGCGCCGCGCTGAAAAACGTCATCGCCCTGTGCGTGGGCTGCTGCGACGGTCTGGGGTACGGGGACAACACGAAGGCCGCTCTCATGACCCGGGGCCTGAACGAGATCACACGGCTGGGTGTGGCCATGGGCGGCCGTCCGGGGACCTTCTCCGGTCTGGCCGGTCTGGGGGATTTGATTGTGACCTGCGTTTCCATGCACTCCCGCAACCGCCGGGCGGGCATCCTGATCGGCCAGGGCAAGACCCCGGAGGAGGCGTTGCGCGAGGTGGGCGCCGTGGTGGAGGGGTATTACGCCGCCGCCAACGCCAAAACCCTGGCCGGCAGGCTGGGGGTGGAGATGCCCATCTGCGAGGCCGCCTATCAGGTGCTCTACCATGGAAAAGATGTGCGCACCGTCATCACCGGTCTCATGACCCGGGAAAAGCGGCACGAGAGCGAGCACCACTGGGCCTGATTCTGCCAGGGGACAAGAAAACTCCCGTGCCGGACGGCACGGGAGTTTTGGTTTGTCTCAGGAAAATCAAACAGCGCGGGTGACCTTGCCGGAGCGGAGGCAACGGGTGCAGACATGGACGTGTTTTGGTGTACCGTTGACGACCGCCTTCACGCGCTTTATGTTGGGCTTCCAGGGACGGTTGGAGCGGCGGTGGGAGTGGGAAACCTGGATTCCGAACACAACACCCTTGTCGCAGAAATCACATTTGGCCATTCGCTTCTACCTCCTCGCTGTTGGAATCGCACCCCTCGGAAAGGGGTGCGGACGATTTCAAAGCATCGACCAATATAATAGCAGACCCGGCGTGAAAAAGCAAGAAGAAAATTCAAGCCGGCCAATTTTTTTGCCGGAAAGCCCCGCGGTGTTGCCAATCGGGCAAAACATTGCTATACTAAAACAGACCGCGAGATCACGGCCAGAATGTGGGAGGGATAGCCATGGAGCGCCGGTTTCACGTCAATTTAAGTAAGCTGGTAGAGGACTTCAATCTGGAAGTGCTGCGCGGCGCGACCGATTTTGAGCACTGTCAGCTCCGCACAGAGGACATCAACCGCCCAGCCCTCCAACTGGCTGGCTTTTTCGATTATTTTGACCCCAAGCGCCTGCAGGTCATCGGCCGGGTGGAGACCACCTACCTTGCCCGCATGACCCCGGAGGAGCGGCGTCTGAGCTTTGACCGGCTGCTGGCTCAGGACCTGCCCGCCCTCATCATCACACGCAATATGGGGCCTTTCCCGGAGTGCATGGAGATGGCGGAGAAGTACGACCGCACCATTTTGCGCACGGGGGAGGCCACCTCGGCCTTCATGAGCATGCTCATCAACGACCTGAAGGCCCATCTCTCCCCCCGGATCACCCGCCACGGCGTGCTGGTGGAGGTCTACGGCGAGGGAGTGCTCCTTTTAGGGGAGTCCGGTGTGGGCAAAAGCGAGACCGCCATCGAACTGGTGAAGCGGGGCCACCGGTTGGTGGCCGACGACGCGGTGGAGATCAAACAGGTGGGCGCAAAGCGCCTGGTGGGCTCCGCGCCGGAGCTCATCCGCCACTACATCGAGCTGCGCGGCATCGGCGTGGTGGATGTACGCCAGCTGTTCGGCATGAGCGCCGTCCGTGAGTCCCAGGACATCGACCTGGTGGTCAATCTGGAGCCATGGCGGGACGGCGCCGCCTATGACAGGCTGGCGCGGAGGAGCTCTTCACCACCATTTTGAACATCCGGGTTCCCGCCCTCACTGTGCCGGTCAAGCCGGGGCGCAACCTGGCGATCATCATTGAGGTGGCGGCCATGAACAACCGCCATAAGAAAA